>JALYOY010000091.1 GCA_030856655.1 Pseudomonadota bacterium
TACATCTTTTCAATTACAAAAAGGAGTTAACCATGGCAACTGATACTTTCACGAGCAACAAGGATGAAGCGCAAGCTGAGGCAAAGAACGCGGCGGATCACGCGGGTAGGGCGGCACGGAAGGCAGGCGAGGCCGCCGGTGACGAGCTATCCAATCTCAAGGCCGATCTGGACGACCTGATTTCCCGTATTCCCGGGCTCTCGGATGTTGACCTGGAGCAAGCCAAGGAAAAACTGCTGGCAAAGATTGCTTCTACCAAGGAAACAGCCCGGGGCATGGCAGACGATGCCCGCGAGCAGATCCATCATGGCATCGAGTGTTCGGAAGATTACGTCAAAGACCATCCCATGCAATCGGTCGGCTATGCAGCACTTGCCGGCTTTCTGCTGGGTCTGTTGATTACCCGTCGTTAGTCTCCTATCGGCCCCAGCACATCAGTCGGGATGAATGGCCATGTTTGAGACCATCAAAAAAGCCAGGCAGTTGGGCGTCATTGCGCTGGAACGTATCGATGATTATCTGGAATTGCTGAGAATCTCCACGGAGATTCAGGGGCAAAATTTGAAGAGCCGGATAATCAGTTCTGTGGTGGTCGCGCTTTTCGCTGTCTTGAGCCTGATATTTCTGGGGCTGGCAATCATTATTACCTGTTGGGATACCCCTTATCGGGTGACCGCTGCCTGGGGGATGGTGGCTTTCTATGCCTTGATCGCCTTTGTGGCGTATATGTCCAGTCAAAATCGGGCGGGTCCCGTCTCGGCTTTTGATACCTTGCGTGATGAATTGCAGCAGGATATCAAGCTGATGAAGGATGTGGTATGAGCGCTTCTCTCGAAGATGAGAAAAAAACGCTCCTGGAACGGATGCATGCCAGCCGCAGTGCCTATCGATCCCAGTTCATGCATGCGGATGAGGATCATCGGCTCGTCCATGATTCCTATGCATTCCCGCGCAGTCGTACGTTCAAGTTCCTAACGCGCCATCCCTACTCCGCTGCCGCCGGAGTGCTGGCTACGTTGGCACTCGTGCCGCGAGGAACATTGAGCAAGGTGGCAAAGGGCAGCGTTGCCCTCACGGCAGGGGTATTGGGCAGCAAGGCTAAGGCGCTGGTGGTGCGGCAATTGCTGCCCTCAATGGTGCATTTGTTACGTTCCCCCAAGCCCCCTCCGTAATACTCCATTGCGGGCCAATGAATTGAGTTAAAGGGGAAGAAATGATTATCCAAGAATATATTGTCTTTCAGACTTCTCAGGAGAATTATCATGGGTAAATACTTTCTAGCTTGGATTTTAGGCGTACCTGCATTTGTTCTAGTAATAATCTATCTTTTAATGGGTTAACGCTCTGATCCATATCCTCGCCATTAGAGATTACGAAAGCAAAACCGCGAGAAAAAAAGCGGAGAGGTGAAAGTATAAGCTTCGGCTAATCGGGCTGATCTTTTTCCACAATAGTAACCGGATTTAAGCATCGACCTAACAGGCTGATTTTAAGACAATGTTTATGATCGAAAAAGTGAAGTATGAATCGGCGAGACATTTTGGCAGCCGCTTTCCTTTTAAGTTCGACGGAACCGTCAGGCCTATTACTAGAGAAAAAAGGAAGTACGATGAGCTACTTTTCAATGTTACAAAACAAAATAATCCAATTATTAATCATATCCATGGTACAAATTCTCAGTAGTTCGTGTCTGGTTTATGCTGAAGTCCCTGCCGAATCCAAGCCAACCGTAATAGCGCCTCCTTGGGAGTTGTATGACACCGATAAGGACGACCACATAAGCGCGGAGGAAGCGGCAGCACAAAAAATGCCGCCCGAGATCTTTAGAACCTTGGACATCGATCGGGATGGCAGTTTAAACAAAGATGAATTCAGCAAAGCGCCGCCGGTCCAGCGGGACTAACACCTAGTATGAGACTGCTTTGTCCTGCTTGGACAGTAACGTTCTTTTAGCTGAGCCTTCGCGTGCAATCCGCGATCCAGGTCACAGCCTTACAACGTGGCACTGGGTCGCCGCCCCTCCTAATTCCCAGCGTCCCTCCTAATTTAAAGAAATACTTAGGCTCGGCAATCGCCACGGTAACTGACTGCATCTTTTGTATGTACGCGCGTTATGGCATTTCCGCTACAATTACGCACATGAATTCCAATACCGCAACAGCGGCGCTAAATAACGCCGCGGATGGCCCAAATAAGATAAGCGGTAATATTTTCCTGGTGGGTATGATGGGCGCCGGGAAAACTACGATTGGCAAGCTTCTTGCCAATTTTATGAATAAAACGTTTTTAGACTCAGATCGCGAAATTCAGAAACGGACCGGAGTCAGCATACCGGTAATTTTTGAAATTGAGGGAGAGGCTGGTTTTCGCAAGCGCGAAACAGAAATGTTATCGGAGTTGATAAAAAGCAAAAATATCGTGCTTGCAACGGGAGGTGGGGCAGTCCTGAGCATTAAGAACCGCGAGATGTTGAAGCGCAGCGGCACTGTGATTTATCTGCGGGCAACAGTTGACGATTTGTGGCGGCGCACCCGACAGGACAAAAACCGCCCATTACTTCAAACTCCGGATCCTCGCAGAAAATTGTCTGAGCTTTATACTCAACGTGACCCACTTTACCGCGAGATGGCGCATGTTGTAGTTGAGAGCGGGAAGCGCAGCGCCCGTTATCTAGCCCAATTGTTAGCCCAACAATTAATCTGCTCTGACTTGAAAATGGATGAAAGGCTGCCTGGGGGCCTATCGGATTTAAAAATCGAAGCAAAAAAGTAGCGGGAAGGTTAGATCCTTAGATAGGGCAGGGATTATTTCCACCTTACTCGGCGATCGGCACCTGATCTGGAAATAAAACGTCGGTAAAACCGAAGGTACGGAAATCGGTAATGCGCATGGGATAGAGAATACCTTGCAAGTGGTCGCACTCGTGCTGCACGACACGGGCGTGGAACCCGTCCACGGTACGATCTATCGATCCACCATGCTGATCCGAACCCTGATAGCGTAGGCTGGCAAAACGTGGCACCATGCCACGCATGCCGGGAACGCTAAGACAGCCCTCCCAATCCTGCTCCATTTCTTGTGCGAGAGGGGTCAACTTGGGATTCACCAGTACGGTATAAGGTACTTCCTCTGCGTCGGGATAGCGTGGATTGCGCTTCACGCCGAATATTACGACCTGAAGGCCGGCTCCTATCTGCGGCGCAGCCAATCCAGCGCCATCCAGCGCTTCCATCGTTTCGTGCATATCCTCTATTAGGGCATTGAGTTCGGGCGTGCTGAATTTCTTCACCTTCTGAGCTACTTCCAGCAAGCGAGGGTCACCCATTTTCAATACCGGCCTAATCGGCATTTAGCTCCACTACACGTTCGAGAATATTCCTGACACTAACCATCGCTTTTTCTAAAACAGCATGAGCATCCTCAAGGCGGATAGCGTGAATACTCGTTTCGCGACCAGCCGCATAGTTTGCCACCACTGCGATCGTCGCATAGCATAGCCCCAATTCTTTAGCCAGTGCTGCTTCCGGCATGCCGGTCATACCCACCATATCAGCCCCGTCCCGTTCCAGCCGGTTGATTTCCGCCGCGGTTTCCAGGCGCGGCCCTTGGGTCGCGCCATAAACTCCGCCATCAATTACATTCCCGCCCACACGTTTTGCCGCTTCCAGCAGGCTCTGACGCATTATTGGGCAATAAGGTTCCGTAAAATCAATATGAGTCACCGGGCTGTCCATTCCGTCATAATAAGTATACTTGCGGCCATGGGTGTAATCAATTATCTGGTCGGGGATAGCAATCGTGCCGGGGATGAAATCGGCACGAATCCCACCAACCGACGCGACTGATATCACTCGTGACAACTCCAATGACTGCAGCGCCCACAGATTGGCGCGGTAATTTACCGTATGTGGCGGAATGGTATGCCCGTAACCGTGACGCGCAAGAAACACAACTTTACTGTCATTGATTTTGCCAAAGGTCAGCGGACCGGACGGTTCACCATAGGGCGTCCTCATAATTTGCCGGTGCGATATTTCAAGACAGGCGAGTTGGGTCATACCCGTGCCGCCGATGATTGCAAGCATATTTACTATCAAAGAATGAGGTATTGCGAAAATGCGGGCTAATCTTTCAATGCATAAATCGCAGGCAAATTCCGCCACGCGCCATGTATATCCATCCCGAAACCAAATGCATAGCGATTTGGTAACACGACCCCTACAAAACTTGCGCTTATTGGCTTAGGTCTGCCAATGTCCTTCTCGGCAAAAACCGCGCTATAAAAAGCCGCTGCACCTTGAGCCATTATCCAGTCGCGAATCGCTGCAAGCGTAATTCCCTCGTCAAGAACATCATCCAGCACCAAGACCACTCTGTCCCGCACGTTTTCATGAGGCGCTACTTTCCAATTAATCTCGCCCCCCCGGATCTCATTATTGTAACGGCTGACGTGGAGATAATCGAAATTGAGCGGAAATTCCAGTAGCGGCAGCAATTGTCCGGTAAACACCACTGCTCCGCCCATTACGCTTAATACCAATGGATACTCGTCGGATAGCTCCATAGTAATATCCTCCGCCATGCGTTTGACAGTCTGTGAGACGACGTTAGCAGAAAATATCTGCTCTGCTGTGTCGAGAATTCTCTTTGCTTCGTCGGAGGAAAGCATCAATAAAAGATCATGCAATAGTCACAAAAAAAATCTCAAACCGTGCAACTTGCCCTGCAGCGAGCGTACTGTAAGAATGAAGGTCAAGTGGGGCAAGAAGTTTCGGTGGGCTATTGAGCCGAGCTGAAATGAACGGTCAGTTGTCGGATCAGGTTTAATGAGAGATCAATCAGGAAGAGTGCGATAACCTTGAGTACCGATGTAGTCGGCAAACTCTTTGCCCACTTCAGGATGTTCAAGCGCCAGCGCGATAGTGGCTTTCAGGTAACCTATCTTGGTTCCGCAATCGTATCGGATTCCAGAAAATTCGTAAGCAAGCGCCCGCTCTTCCTGTAATAGCGAGGCTATACCGTCAGTCAACTGAATTTCTCCACCCGCGCCTGGTTTGACGTTTTCCAGATGCTCGAAAATTTTTGGTGTGAGGATGTAGCGGCCTACGACGCCCAGGGTCGATGGCGCGTTTTCGGGCTCGGGTTTTTCCACGATGCCTGTGATGGGATGCAGTCCATTCATCCCCGGCCCGCATTTTACAATGCCGTAATTCACCGTATCTGCCGGCTCGACATTTTGTACCGCCAGTATCGAACAGCCGTTTTGTTCATATACCCTCGTCATCTGCTGCATGATCGGCTCATCCCCAGCTAGCAAATCGTCTGCGAGAAGTACTGCAAATGGTTCGTTGCCTACTGCAGGACGTGCGCACAGCACTGCATGGCCCAACCCTAAGGCTTCCGATTGCCGGATATAGATACAGGAAATATTTTTCGGCAGAATGCTTCGCAACAGTTCCAGCGTATCGTTTTTACCCCGCGCCTCCAACTCCGTTTCCATTTCGTAAGCCTTATCGAAATGATCTTCGATGGCACGCTTGTTACGTCCGGTAATAAAAATCATTTCAGTGATGCCGGCCGCGATGGCTTCTTCCACGGCATACTGAATCAGCGGCTTATCTACGATAGGCATCATTTCCTTGGGGCTGGCCTTGGTGGCGGGCAGAAAACGGGTACCCATACCCGCCACGGGAAAAACGGCTTTGGTAATTTTTGGCATGAACATACTCGGTTAAGGATTCTGGGAAATTGAGTGTAAACCGGCTTGCGGTTCTTGTAATAATTGTAACAGTCCTGTCTCGTCGAGGATGGCTATTCCTAATTCAGCTGCCCTGTCATACTTACTGCCTGGATCAGTGCCAGCCACTACATAATCGGTTCTTCTAGAAACACTCCCGGCCACTTTTCCTCCCAGAGCTTCGATTTTTTCCTTGGCATCTTCCCTGGTCAGATTCAGCAAAGTTCCTGTCAGCACAAAAGTTCTGCCGCCGAGCTTTCCAACGCTGAGGCTGGCACTCGGACCGGGCCTTGCCTGTTGCATGCCCGCACCTTCATCCCATCGTACTCCACCGGCACGCAATTGCTCGATGACTTCGAGATTGTGCCCCTCAGCAAAAAAATCGGTTATGCTCTGGGCTACTACCGGGCCGATATCGGGCACTTGCTGCAGGCTTTCCGCATCCGCCACGATTAGCCGATCGAGATTACCGAAATGCCGGGCCAGAACCTTAGCCGTGGTCTCGCCTACATTGCGAATTCCCAGTGAATAAATGAAGCGCGCCAGCGTGGTGCTTTTGCTTTTCTCGATCGCGTTTATCATGTTACCCGCAGATTTTTTTGCCATGCGCGCCAAACTGGCAAAGGAGGCTATCCCAAGTTTATAAAGATCCGCAGGTGTTCTGATAATCGCATTATCCACCAGCTGCTCCACCAGCTTATCTCCCATGCCATCGATATTCATGGCACGGCGAGAGACAAAATGCAAAACTGCCTGCTTCCGTTGTGCTGGACAGAACAGCCCGCCAGTACAGCGCGTCACTGCCTCGCCGGGCAGACGCACCGCTTTCGCACCGCAAACCGGACAATGGTTAGGCATGACGAAGGGCTTGACATGCGGCGACCGTTTCTCTTTCTGTACAGCCACTACTTCGGGAATTACGTCACCCGCCCGTCGTACCGTCACGCTGTCACCGATCATCACGTCCTTGCGCCTGATTTCATCCTCGTTGTGCAGTGTCGCATTTGTCACCGTGACACCGCCCACAAATACCGGCCTTAGTCGCGCAACTGGAGTCAAGGTACCGGTTCTACCCACTTGCACATCGATTCCCAGCAATTCAGTTATAGCCTCCTGCGCTGGAAATTTGTGCGCCACGGCAAATCGGGGAGCACGGGAAACAAACCCGAGCTTTTCCTGCTGCGCCAGATCATTAACCTTATACACCGTGCCATCTATGTCATAAGGCAGACTTTCACGCAATCCCTCTATCTCGAGGTGATATTCCAGCAATGCCGTTGCACCGCGCACGACATTGCGTTCCCGCGCAATCGGAAAACGTAGCGACGCCAGGTAATCCATCACGTGATGATGCTTATCACGAGGCACATTTCCGCCTTCACAAGCGCCGATGCCATATGCAAAGAACGTGAGCCTGCGGGCAGCGGTAATGCCGGGGTCAAGCTGCCGTAGCGAACCGGCCGCAGCATTGCGGGGATTGATGAACTCCTTCTGGCTTTTCTCTCGCTGTTGCCGGTTGAGTTTCTCGAAATCTGCTTTTAGCATCAGCACTTCCCCCCGCACCTCCATGAAAGCAGGATTTCTTATGGCGTAACGATTGGCTTGCAGTTGCAAAGGGATGGATCTAACGGTGCGTAAATTCAGGGTTACATCTTCGCCGATGTAGCCATCGCCACGGGTTGCGCCAGTCATGAATATGCCTTTCTCATAGCAGAGACTTACGGCAAGGCCGTCAAATTTTGGTTCCACTGCATATTCCACGCTATCCACCCCCAGCGTCTGGCGCGCACGCCGGTCGAATGCGTTTACCTCTGCTGCCTTAAACGCGTTTCCGAGGGAAAGCATCGGTGTACGATGAACAATTTGTGAAAATGCTATGAGCGGTGCAGCGCCTATGCGCTGGGTAGGAGAATCAGGCGTGATAAGCTGAGGATAGCGTTGTTCAAGTTCTTGCAATTCGTGGAATAGCTTGTCGTACTCGGCATCCGGAATGGTTGGCGCATCTAGTGCGTAATAGTTGTAATTATGCAGTTCGATGATATCACGCAGTTTCTGTGTCCGATGGCGGATGTCATCAGCGATACTCATTCATGCAAATAGCCGCAGCGCAATCTCGCTGCCTGCAGGGATATTGCGTGCCAGCATCATAGACTGAATGGCTATTAACTGTTGTTTGATTTTGTCGATGCCACTATCACTAAGAGGAACATGATTGTCATCCACCATAATGCCACCCAAAGTGTCGGAGAAAATCCCGGCGAGATGTACCATCTGGCTAAAAAATTTTTCGCCGTTCGGCACTCGGGGTACGTCCAGCAGAAAAGTGACACCGTGAGTAGTGAGCGTTCGGATGCTGTCGGAAAGGAATGGGGGGGATTCATGGTTGTTGAGGGAAAACAGAACGGCATTGTTTTCATTGCGGTAACTGAATGCACCTTCCGAGCCCAATTTAAAGCCCGACGCTTCCGCCAGAACACGAATCTTGGCGCCAGTAAATGGGCTGGTATCCTTGCTAATAATGTTGATGCCTATCATGACATCCACTTTCGCGCAGAATTGATCGAGCGAAAGCGCTCTCGCGTATGCTTCCCGGACATGAGGGCAGTCCGCGTCCGCATTCACGTGCGCGGCAAAATTTTGCACCATGTCGCGAAACTCGGATAGGCTTACCTCGCTCAAAGGACCGGCGCGATCAGCTAGCTGCAGGCAGCCCTTCAAATTAATATAGCCACCCTTACCGGTAGTCTCCGTTGCAAGCTCTTCCCAGAATGCATCCGTATCTCTTTGCCCGAGCCATCGCACCGGTTTGCTGAAGTCGAATTTGCGCTGCAATATCTCTGGCAGATGCGAATCTGCAATAAATGTTTTGGCATGGACATTAACCACATAATCTATCGCGTCTACGGCGCCGCCTGAAACTGCCGCCTGCTCGATCGATGTGGCCGCTGCTGTATCCGCTGTAGCCGCTGTGTCCGCTGTAGCCAGTGTGGCCGTGATGGAGATCGACTCGGAGTTTGACTGAATGATTTCCATCGGCTCAATTGTTTCCGCGTTAGGCTCCATCTGGACGTCCTGCAATATCTCTTTGCCGAGTTGTGGCTCGACCCGTTCATCTGCCGCGGCAGATGTGTCTGTTCGCAGCAGCACGTCTTCATGTTTGCGTCCAAATGCTTCCTCCGCCCCACGCCGGTACCGCCATTGCTGGATCCAGTTAAAGAAAACGACACCTATAACCACAACAATGCCAATGGCAATCAGGCTAATTTGCAATTCACTCATGTTTCCCATGCTGGTCAAGTCACCATCGCCGCATCGCTCAGTCTGACAGCTTCTTCGATTTCTACTGCGACCACGCGCGAAACGCCTTGTTCCTGCATCGTGACGCCTATCAATTGCTGTGCCATTTCCATAGTGATTTTATTGTGGCTGATGAACACAAACTGTGTGTAGCGCGACATTTTCTTCACTAAATTGCAGAAGCGCTCGGTATTGCTATCGTCTAGGGGCGCATCCACCTCATCCATCAGGCAGAATGGCGCCGGGTTGAGCTGGAATAGTGAAAACACGAGCGCGAGCGCGGTCAGGGCTTTTTCGCCACCGGATAGCAAATGGATAGAGTTGTTCTTCTTACCGGGCGGCTGCGCAAGAATTTGTATACCTGAATCAAGAATTTCCTCGCCCCTCAATATAAGCTTTGCGTGCCCACCGCCAAATATGGTGGGAAACATCTCATCCAGATGACCGTTTACCTTATCGACAGTCTCCAGCAGACGTTCGCGAGTTTCATGGTCTATCCGTCGAATTGCATTTTCCAGGGTTTCCACTGCTTCCTTTAAATCCTGCGACTGTAAATCGAGGTAAGTCTTGCGCATCTGCGAAGATTGCAATTCCTCCAGCGCAACAAGATTGACTGCTCCCAGCTCGGTTATTCCAATATTGAGACGGTTGATCTCAGCCTGCAATGCAGAAGGTCGCGTTTTCCCAAGAGCGCTTGGTAATGCCTCCTCGTCGGCCCCCGCCTCTTTCAACTGCTCGCCGAACTGATTCTCGGTAATTCGTGCTTCCTGTTCCTTTAGCCGGGCGCGGTTGATCGATTCTCGCAACGGATGCAATCTTTGCTCGGAAGTCATGCGCTCCTGCTCTATTCCGCGCAAATCATTAGTCGCATCTTCCAGGGCGTTGCGTATCGCTGCCAAGTCTTGTTCCCTATGTTCGCGAAGCGCCAGCCATTCCTGGAGGAGACTGTTCAACGGAGCTTCATCAAAACTACCTTGCTCGGCCTGAATTTTTTCCAGACTAGTTCTCAGCTCAACGATATTCTTATCGATGATATGGACAGAATTCTCCAGCTCGGCGATTTTATTCTGGCAGGTTTTTTCAAAAAACACCGCCTCCTGCATTTCCCTCGCTGCATTCTGCGCAAGCTGACGCTGGGCATGAAGTGACTGCTCCGCTGCCGCGCCCACCAGTCTTTCCTGCTGCACCTTTTCCTGTAGAACCCCAGTTTGAATCCGATATTCCGCCACTTTTATTTCAGCATTTTGCTTTCGAGAAGTTTCTGCCGCCGCTTGCTGCCCAATTTCTGCCAGTTCGTTGTCAATCTGTATGCGGCGCTGAGTCGCACGCTCGGCCAATTGGGTAAGCTTCAACACCTGCATTTGCGCATCATGGTACTGCTGCTGAAGCTGCCCAGTATCGTAACGCAAGCTCGATACAGATGATTCCAGATCGCGGCAGGTTTCTTCCACTATCTCCAGCGCGGATTTCTCGATGGTGAGAGTGACCCTTGATGCGTCCGCTTCGATCATAATTTGGGCTATTTCTCGCTGCCGCGCCAGCACTCCATGCAACTGTGAATCAGGTGCATAATAAGTAAGGCTGTGGCAAGTAAAAATATGGCCTTCACGGGTCACCAGTATTTCGCGGGAAGAAAGTTTCGTTCGCTGCAAGAGGCCGTCCCGCACACTCTCGACCACAAATATTCCACCCAACCATTCGTCCAGCACAGATTTTATTCCTGCGTCGCTACAAGTCAGAAACCAGTGAAGCGGCGTCCAGCCTTCCGTCGCCTGCGGCGTGTCCTTCGCTCGCTCGCTCTGTGCCGACAGTCCCCTAGCCTCAAACAATGCCCATTTTCCTGGAGGCGAATCATCCGCCCAATTGTGCGCCGCTTCCAATTGCTCAAGCCGAGCACTGTTCAGACGTTCGCGCAGCACTGCTTCAAGCGCGTCTTCCCATCCCTTTTCAACCTGGAGGCTTTGCCACAAACGCGGCAATGTATCCAATTGATGCTTAGCAAGCCATGCACTCATCCCTTCGCTGCCTTCGAGCCGGTGCTGCAAGCGTTGCAAGGCGTTAAGCCGAGCTTCCGCCTGAATAATCTGCTGCCCCAGCGCATGCACTTTACGCGCAAATTCGCGTTTGCTTTCTTCCGCGTTCAGCCGCAGGCTTTCAGTTTGTGCAAGCACCTCCTGCTTTTGTTTCAAAGCAGCCGCGATGTCTTCCGTCTCTCCATGCAGATGAGATAGCTTTTCAGTATTTGGCGGAAGCAAGGCGTCCCGCTCCGCCAGCAACCTTACGCGGCGCGATTCAAGTTGCTGGAAGGTTTTTTCGGCATAAGCTCGGTGGCTTTCTTCCAATTGCCCAGCCTGCTCAACTAGCAACACACCGCGCTGTGTTTCAGCTAACTTTTCCTGGCATAAGCGAAAGGCGGAGTCCGCCAGCGGCAATTTCTCATTCTCTTTTCTGGATCTTTGCTGCCCGGCTTCACGAGCCGATTGCGCATGTTCGAATTCTCCGCGCCAGTGGTCCAAGCTGTCGGCAGCATCTTCCAGCTGCTTTTCCTGGTGTTCGAGCTGGTTCCTCACCATCGCGATTTGTTGCGCCATACGCTGGTGGTTCTCGCGCAAGTGCCGTATTTGCTGCTCGGCATGGGCCACTTCACCGTTGGCGGTGTAAAGCTCACCCTGCGCCTGGTGCAGGCTATCGCTAAGAGCATAATGCTGCGCACGCTTTTCTTCCAGGCGCTTTTCTGCATCGCGCAGGCTCGCAGTTTCGGCTTCCAGAGTTATTTGCAGCGACTGGGACTCTGTTTCCGCAAGAGTACGCTGCGCGGCGGCTTCCTGTTTGCGAGCCCACCACAAAAGGCTCTGCGCCACGTGCAACTGGTCTTTCATATTCTTGAACTGGGAGGCCGCCTCGGCCTGTCCTTCCAAACGCACCAGCTGCTTTTCCAGTTCCTGGCAAATATCGTTTACCCGTAAAAGATTTTTGCGAGTGTCGGTGAGACGCAACTCGGTCTCGCGGCGGCGCTCGCGGTACTTGGAAATCCCGGCAGCCTCCTCCAGAAATGTGCGCAGCTCTTCGGGCTTAGCCTCAATGATACGGGAGATCATCCCTTGCTCGATGATGGCGTAGCCACGTCCACCTATGCCGGTTCCGAGAAAAATATCAGCAACATCCCGGCGGCGTACATGAATGTTATTGATGTGGTAGGTTGATTCGCCATCTCTCCGCAATACCCGCTTGATGCAGATCTGCGCATAGCTCGACCACTGCCCCGCCACCTTACCGAGATCATTGTCAAACATCAGCTCCACGCTGGCGCGACCCACCGGTTTACGGTTGGCGGAACCGTTGAAAATCACGTCTTGCATGGATTCACCACGTAACGCAGATGCCCTTGATTCGCCCAGGACCCAGCGCACAGCATCGATTACATTGGATTTACCGCAACCATTGGGGCCTACAACCCCGACCAGATCACCCGGAACAGGAATTTCGGTGGGATCAACAAAAGATTTAAAACCGGCAAGTTTGATGTGGGAGAGACGCAATTTATCGTTCGCAACAGTTATAATGGTGCAGCCTCCCGAAGAACCCCTCTGAAAATCATTTCTGAAACATGAACAAGATGGGTCTTGGGCAAACCATTCTAACCGATTTGACCGAGATAAGAGAATGCCCAGTAGCCCCGCGAAGAAACTGGAAGTCTTCCCCAACCCGGCACCAGCGAGGGATTATCATATTCACATGCAAATCCCGGAGTTTACCTGCCTGTGTCCAAAAACCGGACAACCGGATTTCGCCACCTTGATCCTGGACTACATTCCAGACAAGCAATGCGTCGAGCTTAAGAGCCTCAAGCTCTATATTTGGTCTTATCGTAATGAAGCTGTCTTTCATGAGGCCGTTACCAACCGCATTGTGGATGATTTGGTTACCGGCTTGAATCCAAGGTACCTGCGTCTCACCGCCAAATTTTTTGTACGTGGCGGAATCTTCACCAATGTTGTTGTGGATCATCGCAAATCGGGGTGGGAGCCCCTGCCGGTGGTGGAACTGGGGAGATTTGAGGGCCAGTCTACCGCGCAAGATTGAGAGCACCATGACGGTAATGACGCTTCTCGTTTTATTGTCTTTATCTAAAAATCTGCCCCCGCTCGCGCAATTTTTTTAATCATTCCTAATTGGAAGCATGCGAATATCACGATCTGCAGTTGTCTTGACAGTCAGCCTGATGCTGATAACTGCCAATTCCACAGCAAGCGCAGTTGAACCTGCTGGGCGGCCGATTCTTCAACTCATGCCTCTACCAATTTTTCAACCCATACCCTTTCTTGAGCTATCCGATACCTTCCCTATTGCGGAAAGCGCAGCCGTAGCGGCCGTCAAGGAGGCGGACCAGTCCGCCACTGAGATATCGGCGCCTCCGATCGACCTTTGGGAACGCATACGCAACGGTTTTACGATGGCTGAACTGGACAGCGAGGAAGTTCGTAACAGCGAGGAGTTTTACGCCAACCGCCCGGAGTATGTTAAACGCATTATCGAACGCAGCAAGCGCTACCTGTTTCATATTGTCGAAGAAGTGGAACGCCGCCGCATGCCTGCCGAGATCGCGCTGTTGCCTATTATTGAAAGTGCCTTTAATCCCAGGGCTTACTCTCATAGCCATGCCGCCGGAATTTGGCAGTTCATCCCCTCCACTGGCAAGAACTACGGCTTAAAACAGAACTGGTGGCACGATGACAGGCGCGACATTGTTGCCGCTACCAGCGCCGCGCTGAACTATTTACAAAACCTCTATAGAATGTTTGGCGATTGGGAGTTGGCTCTGGCTTCATATAACTGGGGCGAGGGCGCGGTGGGGCGATCTCTCATAAAAAATCGTAGCAGTGGGCTACCGATGGATTTCCGCAATATCAGTCTGCCACCTGAAACCCAAAATTATATTCCCAGGTTGATCGCGGTTAAAAATATCATTACCAATCCAGCTGCATACGGCGTGGAGCTTGAATCCGTGCCCAACCAGCCTTATTTTGAGACGGTCGCCACTACCCGCCATATAGATATAAAGCTGGCAGCGAAGCTGGCGGGTATTTCCGTTGATGAGTTCAATGCCCTCAATCCAGCCCACAATCGCCCGGTCATAAACGTTCGCGGATCCCGTACGCTGCTGCTCCCGGCCGATAAGGTGGAAACATTTATGGCCAATCTGAAGAATTATGATAAGCCGCTGGTATCGTGGCAGGCCCATCAGGCAAAAATAGGAGAGACTGCGGAAAAAATTTCGGCACAGTACGGCATTAGCGTAGGACGGCTAAAGGAAATCAACGACATACAAGGGCACCGCAGGATAACGCCGGGGCAGACTTTGCTCGTACCACGTAACGGACGGACTGATGGAGCGGATATCTCCATCATGAACGATAAAGCCATTGAACCGAGGATGCCCGAGCGCAACTTCGTCTATGCGGTCAGAGAAGGAGAAGCGCTAACCGGGATCGCCTTGCGTCACGGGGTTACCGTGACGCAAATCAAGATATGGAACCGCGGCGTTGATCGCCTGCTTATCGGGCAGAAACTCATACTCAAGCTTAGTGTATTTCATACAGAACCTCCCATCTCCTCAGAACAACGGGCCAACCCAGCGAAGAAACGCATGTGACATTGTGGATGCAAACAATTGGCAAGACGCCTCTGCGGTGGAAATCATAAACAAGGTTGGAATTTCTCGCAGCTTAATTGAAATATAAGTATTTCCACCATAAGCTCTTGAAAAAACCGCCCACTGCGTAAAATTTCTGTGCCGATTACTTTTTGCGTCTGCGTGCCGTACACATGCCCGCGATTCCAAAGCCAAGAAGAGCTAGCGTCGTTGGTTCGGGTACAGTACGCACTTCACCGATATCACCATTACCGCCGCCGCTGTCAACACCATCACCGTTACCGATACCAGAACCGCCCGGGCCGATGGGATCCCCTCCACCAATACCGGGACCGCCGGGACCCCCGCCACCGATGCCGGAGGCGACATTGCCGAGACCAGGACCGACATTACCGGGACCACTGCCGACCCTATCGGCGACGGCACCGATACTACCCCTACTCCCCACGCCCCCACTCCCACTCCCACTCCCACTTCCACCAGCACCGCCGGCCATGCCACCTGCCTCAGGACAAGAATTTTCCCGCAAGCCGGACTTTTGTAAAGGGCCATAATACCGTTGCAAACATTCATTTTTTTTGTCTTGCCAAGTGATCGCAGGGATAAACGGGCCCGGAGCGGAGGGCTCCTGCTGACCGGCCGCGTATGAGCCTTCTTCGGTTGCCTGCCAATCCGCCATCGCAATGCCTAATGTCGCGAAAAAATCCGTTACCTCGTCCGCATCATCGGTTGATACGATAGCTCCATCTATCTGGGTGACGTCGACCGGAAAGATATCCAGAATTGCAATGCCCGTGAAATCCGGACCCAGCAATTGGGTCGCAAAGGCTGAGCTGAGCCCATAAGGCAAAGTAAATCCATTGGCATAACTGCCGTTCAACACATTACTCTCGTCAATATTCCCATTCCAAATATTCCCATTCCATAAAGGACCCAAAGCGATTAACGTCCTATCAGCTTCTGCATGATCAATGCTATTGTCATTATACTTCGAGAAATACACTCCGCCTGTAGCGCCTGTTAGGTTGACTTGCAATATCGGAATAGCGTAGGCACTTGCCGAAAACAAGAGCATTGGAAGTAGCGCTGATCGTAAAAAAAATTCTCTAATATTCATAATTGCGTGCCCCCTTCATGTCAAGTTATCTTGCTCACCCTAATGACTGAGAATTATTGAAACAGTCATGTTGGCCTGAGCAGTTCCGTTAACAGCGCCAGTTCGAGGACATCAAACTCTTGTCGGCTTAGAATCAAAAGCTTGCTGATTGGCGGAAGTCATCGTACAAACAAATCCTTAAGCGTGTAATACGTTGAGCCTGTTCGCATCCTAGCAACTTCGGCAAACGGAACAATTGGACCTTGGTACACCCCGGGGAGCCTGTCGGACTTCGCGAATGGGAGCGAAAAAGCAACTGGACGAGAACGACTGAGGATTTTGAAGGCCAGTAGTTATTCTATTGACCGAAAAAGCAGAGGAATATGGACCAGCTAAACGCCTTGCAGCCGATTTTCTTGAGTTGACAGGTTGCCTATGCAACAGCTAATACCGATATCCGGCGGCGCTTCAACTTGATGGGAAGAGATAGTGCTTACATTATCACTCGCCAAGAAGCGTCAAAAGGATTTCATTGGGCTAGAGTACAGAACTCAGAGAAGATGGGAGAATCCCGCGCCCCATTCATAGCAGCAGGCTGCCTGACTTAAAGTATTCAAGGGGAAAATGGCTGGGGTGAAACAGTTTGAGGATGTTGGGGGCCGACCATTGCCTTATCGGGCAAAAAGCCGCGAAATATAAGCCGGCCACCCTGCTAGTGCGCGGATGACTTGGAGAATACTTGCAAGACAACTACGCCAGTAACAATAAGCGTCAGTCCGATAATAGCGGGCATATCGAGCGATTGTCCAAAAACGAACCAGGCAATAAGCGTAACGAGCACAATACCGGCGCCGGACCAGATAGCGTACGGTACCCCCACCGGCATTGTGCGCAAGGTCAACGACAAGAAGAAGAAAGCAATGGCATAACCTGCTATTACTATAAGCGACGGCCATAGCTGCGTAAACCGTTACTCGCCTTCAAGGCCGAGGTCGCCACAACCTCGCTGATGATAGCGACGGAAAGGAAAAGCCACTGTTTCATTACCGAGGTCCTAACGGGCTGGCGCCAAATGAAATTTTCATAACACCAATGTCGTTAATCATATCCGCGGATTTGTGAGGACGAGACAAGACATTACGTGATTTCCTGGCGTCAGTTTCTGCGATTTACTGAAAATTTGCAATTAAGCCAATCCTCCATCAGCAATAAGAGTAATCAGGAACCTGTAACAGGACGGCTTTATAGTGTATACATTCTCAGGGAAACTATTTCTCGTGGATTATTGCGGGAGGTCACTGTCAATCCGCGAATTGATGTGTTAGCCAGGATGATGCAGACGCCAGTGATACCAATATTGAGCGATACCTTAGTGCAACAACGTAACGATCGAATTCCGGCAACGTAACAATCGAATTCATTTATTCGGTAGAATTTTTTATTTTTCGACGCACATACGGGTACGATCAGGTACGATTCTCTCGAACCTAAAAGCTTCTTTTCTGATATTTTATATATCCAGCAGAAGCCATTTTTTACTTCATAAATTTCTCACGCAGCCATCTCGATTGTTGGGATGAGGGATTAGAGTTCGAATTTAGCGTGTGCAACAAGTTTTGCAACGAAATCTGAATGAAAAGTTTCTATTAATGGCAAATATCTCCCATCCAACCAATTAATAATTGAGCGAGAATCGTGAAAACAAACTATGACGGGGAACAAATGATTCTAGAGAATGAGACTTTACCAATTGCCGACTCGGTATTTGTTTCCGAAATAGCTCAACCAGGGAGAGCGGAAAAAAAAAGGGAAACCCGAGAAGATTGCTTGCGCTACCTGGGTTATTCAGATTATGCGGCAAAACGATGATGAATGCAGCCCGGCTCTTGCCAATCCTTGCGGCCACGTTATTTTATACGCCCGTTATCAGCGCGGGGATCCCCGATGATTCTTATATTGCAGGCTACGCCGCAGGGATCCTCCAGCGCGACTTCAAGCTTGCTGTCCCTTCCCTGGTTGTAAAAAATGGCGTTATTACAGTGCCAGTAGCCGATTTCGCTTCCCAAGACCGCGCCCGAATTTTGCAGATATTGTCAGAAATCCCTGGCGTTACCGCGGTGGTAGCGCTGGAAAGCACCAATCAACAGGTCTTGGCAGCTTCGTCGGCCCCCGATGAACCAGGTACTACTGAAAGCATGGCGGCAACAAACTCTGCAGTTCTTCCCACGGGTTTTCTGCCCACGGGCCATCTGTTTAAACCGCTGCTGGCCGATCCGCGGTGGGCTCACTTTTCAGCCGCTTATCGGAACTATATCGGGGACAATATCGATGGAAATAACAATGGGGCTGTCAGTTTCGGCGAAACTATACCGTTTTATCGGGCCAATTTGGGGCGGACGGCAATACAATGGGAAACAGGCCTTCAGGCCGGTGTCTTCAGCGACTTTAATCTCGATGCGCGCTCATCCGATCTCATCAACACAGATTTTATCGCATCGGTTTATTCAAGCGTTCGAGCGGGTCAGTTTTCCGCTTTTGGCCGTGTATTCCATCAAAGCTCGCATCTTGGTGACGAATTTCTGCTGCGAACGACACTGGAGCGCGTAAATCTCAGCTATGAGGGGGCCGATCTCAGGCTTTCTTATGAGCTTCCATATGGAATACGAGTATATGGCGGAGGGGGCGGTATTTTTCATAAGCATCCATCGACAATCAAGCCATGGTTAATACAATATGGTATGGAATTCAGAAGTCCCTGGCGCATCAATTTTGCAGCAATGAGACCAATTCTGGCGGTTGATCTCAAGAATTACCAGCAAAATAATTGGAATGCCGATGTATCCGCCAGGGCCGGATTTCAATTCGATAATTTTTCAGCATTCGGTCGAAAGCTTCAGTTTCTGGTGGAATATTTTAATGGCAATTCTCCTACCGGTCAGTTTTATAGGGAGAAGGTCGAGTACATCGGTATCGGAGCGCATTACCATTTCTAACCCCTATATGTGAATAATTGATGGGGTGCTTGCTTTCATCCATCGGTGCGCTCAACCATCGGTCGCTACTAGGAGTTCTGCAGGTTGTTGTCTGCCGCCAGTAAGAGGGACGATTAATTTAGCCGGCAGGCGTTATACTTGGAAACCAATAGGTCTCAGTGTCTAGCGCATGCCCCACATTACCGTCCGCGGTTATCCGCCGCATGCTTTCGATACGCTGGTTCGATATGGCTTGCATCCTGTCCTGGCTCGCGTCTACGCTGCCCGCGGTATTGAAGAACCAGTTCAACTCGAAGTTGAATTGTCTCGTCTGATTCCATTTGATCGCCTGAAGAATGTTTCCATCATGGCGGCACATCTGGCCGATGCAATCCTTGCCCGAAAGCATTTGCTGATCATAGCGGATTATGATTCAGACGGCGCCACCGCTTGTGCCGTTGGCATACGGGCGCTGAGAAAATTTGACGCGATAGTGGACTATCTTGTCCCCAATCGTTTCGAATACGGTTATGGTCTCACGCCGGAAATCGTGCGGCTTGCCGCTTCCACCACACCGTGTCCGGACATACTCATCACTGTAGATAACGGCATCGCGAGCCTGGAAGGCGTGGCTGAAGCCAACCGGCTCGGCATGCAAGTATTCATTACCGACCATCACTTGCCTGGGGATGAATTGCCGGCGGCCGCTGTTATTGTAAATCCCAACCAGCCCGGTTGTGAGTTTCCCAGCAAGCATCTTGCCGGGGTAGGCGTCATATTTTATCTAATGCTGGCGCTACGGGCGGAGTTGCGCGCTAAAGGGATATTTTCTCCTCCTCAAAAAGAACCCAATCTCGCCAGTCTGCTCGATTTAGTCGCTCTGGGCACCGTAGCCGACGTAGTGAAACTGGATGACAACAACCGCATTCTGGTACAGCAAGGCTTGCGACGCATTTGCAAGGGACGTGGCTGCGCGGGTATTAATGCTTTGCTGCAAGTTGCACGACGTGATTTACGTCGGGTATCAGCTTATGAACTGGGC
>JALYOY010000120.1 GCA_030856655.1 Pseudomonadota bacterium
GCCATACATCATGCTGGGCATTTTATTTCCTTGGAAGATAGACGTGAAAGGAAGTTGCACGAGTCGCTGGACTGGACGCGTGACCCGACGCAACAACGAAAGCTTGTCCTGCACAGGTTGATTTGGACAACGGAATGACGTTTATGGCATCATGGTTTATTAGCTCGGAATATGTCACGCCGGATCTGCACAGATGCATTCCTTACTAAGCACTGAATTTTTTGAGGCGCGAGCGCTACGGAGTTGAGCAATTCTTCAATGTTTCCCATGCAATATCACCCCGGGATTTCTTTCCGTTCAGGGTGGCGAATACCGTTGCGTTATCGGTTCTTTTTATCATCAAAACGAACAAATAACCAGGGGTCGCCTCGGGGCTTTGCTGATACGCATAAACCTTGGGTACCGGTGGCGCATAACTGATCACTGCATCAGGATTCGAGGGCGAGTTGCGCGCATATGTGCCGGGTAATGAGCTAAACGGATACGCATAAATTTCCGTCGCCTGGATGTCCGGATATCTTCGCACGTCGTATCCTAGCTCCATAATTGACCACCGGCTGTCCGCTTGCAGTTTAGTTACAACGCAGCGCGCGAGAGCGGAATGCTCTCCCGTGAACTTCGCTCCGTAAGTTTGAGTTTCATCTTTCATATCTAGGCTTGCGCACGCTGGCAATAGCAGAGCTAAAATCAGAATTAACTTATTCATGGTTTAGCCTCCAATCACGGTTTTGATACTTGCAGAATGAGAAGTAACGCGTCCTGCATCAGCGAGTTATTTTTTTGTGGGATCACAATAACGCGCCTAATTGTAGCCAGTGGTAAGCTTAATGGTAGTCCAATTGTAGCGATAGCGCAGGCTTACCTTACACAGCTCAATTTCATGCCCGGATTTTCAAAATGGCGTATCAAGGATGAATCAGGCCTTCAATTGACTGAGCAGGGTGGAGTTCGCGTGCTCCATCTTGGTAATAGCATGGTGCAAAGCGCCATGAGGCTGACGGCGCCCAACGACCTGGAGCTGACTTATACCCAATGCATGATGGGTTTCATGCTGTTTTATCCTTGTCCTGAAAATATTCTGATGATCGGCTTGGGGGGAGGATCACTGGCGAAATTCGTATATCATCGGCTGCCGCAGGCAAAAACTACCGTGATTGAAATCAACCCGCAAGTTGTCACGACGGCGCACAACTATTTTCTGGTGCCAGCCGATGATGAACGGCTTCAAGTGATAACCGCGGAAGGGGGAGACTATATCGCCCGCAACCCTGTCAGCGCGGATGTGCTGATGATTGACGGTTTTGATGGTGGCTGCCAGGTTCCCTCGCTTTGCAGCCAGGATTTCTACGATCGCGCCCGCGAGACATTGAAAAAAAATGGTGTACTGGTGGTGAATCTGCTCAGCAGAGATAAGGGACTTCAGGATTATCTGAGACGCATTGAGAACAGTTTTGACGGCCATGTGACAACAATGGCGGCGGAGGCGCGCGGTAACCTGATTGCTTTTGCTTTCAAGCATAGTCCCGGTCGATCAGACTGGGAAGAATTAAGAGAACGTGCAAAGCAGCTCGAAGCGGAATTTTCCCTGCCATTCCCGGAGTACGTTAAGAAATTGCGCAGGAGCAAGGCTTTGTAAATCATGCTTCCATGCCGTTTTCGTTAGGATGGCTGGCGCGAAGCGTAACCCATCATCCGGTTCGTTGTTTTGATGGGTTACGCTATGCTTTACCCATCCTACATAAGCTGTTACAGTTTCAGGATTGCAACATCCTAACAATGAGCAATGGCCAGGAATAAAAGAAGGAAAGCTGATTATGAAACTATACGAATCCGATCACACTAAGTTCATGCGCGAATTGTTCGAGAAAAACCCGCAATTGGCAGAGGATCAAAAAGAAGCGCGTGCCATCTGGTGGGACAAGAAACTGGACAGGGACGAACGCAAGCGCTTCACGAATTCGGACGTCCCGCAGAAAGGTTACGTCTATTTCGGAAAATAGTATGACTCGAGAAAAGCAAAGCTGTCCCCCGTGCAATTTCGAACGCTAAAGTGCTTTTTGCCTGCCGTGCTATTAAGAGGTGTTGCGTAACAGGCACAAAACCGTTCTATGGCGCAACCTCGGCCATGTTAAAAATTACATCGCTTCGAACACCCCTGCGGCACCCATTCCGGTCCCGACGCACATCGTTACCATACCGTATTTCTGATTACGGCGGCGCAGCCCATGCAGCAGCGTGGCGACACGGATGGCGCCGGTCGCGCCAAGCGGATGACCCAGTGCAATCGCGCCCCCCAAGGGATTGACCTTGGCGCGATCCAGCCTCAGATCGTTGATGACTGCCAGGCTCTGGGCCGCGAAAGCTTCATTCAACTCGATCCAGTCGAGATCGTCCTGCTTCAAGCCAACCTGGTCCAGTACTTTTGGTATCGCCTTGATCGGACCAATGCCCATTATCTCAGGTGGTACACCGGCTACCGAAAATCCCATGAACCGCGCAATAGGTGTGAGGTTGAAGCGCTTCAACGCCGCTTCGCTTGCTACGACCACCGCACCTGCTCCATCGGACATTTGTGAACTGTTGCCCGCCGTCACCGAGCCATTGGCCGCGAATGCCGGCTTCAGTGTGGCAAGCGTTTGCGGGTTGGTGCCAGGGCGCGGCCCTTCATCATTTTCTCTGATGACGGACACGTTACGGATTTCGTGCGAGGCAAGATCGGGCCGTTTTTCTTCCACGGGATAAGGTGTGATTTCCTGTTTGAATTCTCCCATTTCGATCGCTTTAAGCGCTTTCGCGTGGCTTGCCACCGCAAACTCATCCTGTGCTTCGCGGCTAACCTGCCACCGGTGCGCAACTTTCTCTCCTGTTATTCCCACGCCGTAGGCGATTGCAACATTCTCATTCCGCGCAAATATTGCCGGGTCCAAAGACATCTTGTTACCCGTCATCGGCACCATGCTCATGCTTTCGATACCCGCGCCGATTATCACGTCGGCGTTGCCCAGGCGGATACGGTCGGCGGCAAGCGCCACTGCCTGCAATCCGGACGCGCAGAAGCGATTGATCGTCATGCCCGGCACGCTGTCCGGGAGTCCAGCCAGCAAAAGTCCGATACGCGCGACGTTCATTCCCTGTTCCGCCTCCGGCATGGCGCAACCGACGATCACATCGTCAATGGCGGCAGGATCGAGTCCTTCGCATTGCCCTATCGCAGCTTTCAACACATGCGCCAGCATATCGTCGGGCCGTACCGTTTTGAACATACCGCGCGGCGCTTTCCCTACCGGCGTACGTATGGCAGCGACAATATAGGCATCCTGAGTTTGTTTAGCCATGATGTTTTCCTTTAATTTTTCAGTTCCTCAACGGCTTTCCCGTCTTCAGCGTATGTTCCACGCGCGCTTGCGTCTTCTCGGTTGCCAGCAACTCTATAAACGCGGTGCGCTCCAATTCCAAAAACCAGTTCTCATCGACCAGACTGCCGGGAGTCAAATCGCCGCCGCACATGACATGGGCGATCTTGGTGCCAATCAGGTAATCGTGCTCGGAAATAAAATTGCCTTCCCGCATGTTGACGAGCATGCCCTTAATAGTGGCGATGCCAGTCGAGCCGGCCACCGAAATATTGCGGGCTTTTAGCGGAGGACGATAACCTGCTTCAGCCAGCGCGAGTGCTTGCGCCTTGGCGACATAAAGTAATTCAAACCGGTTCATCACGACCTGATCGGCGCGGCGCAGATACCCCAGTTCTTTCGCCTGTTCAGCGCTTTTTGCCGATTGCGCGGTTGCGACATTCTGAAAATAATTTTTCAGCAGCGGAAATGGATCGCCATCTTTTGCGTCCTGTGATGCTCTCAGGGCAAGCTCTTTGCAGCCGCCGCCCGCCGGTAATAATCCCACACCAGCTTCCACCAGGCCGATGTAGCTTTCCATCGTCGCTACCGCGCGGTCGCAGTGCATCACAAATTCACAGCCGCCGCCAAGTGCAAGTCCATCCACCGCCGCCACGGTGGGGATCATCGAGTACCTGAGATCTTGTGAAGTTTGCTGGAACTGCGCCACCATTGCCTCGACTTCTGCCAGTTTTCTCGCCATCAAGGCATCGGCAAGGTTAAGACTGCGGGCAGCTTTGAGGACAGCGGACTGTGCCGTTTTTCGGAGTTTCTTTGCCAGCACACTTAAAGTGGAAGGCGGCTCGCCGCTTTTCAGCCGTTCCGCGGCTTTTTGCAGATTGGCACCGGCGGAAAACGGAGGCTCAGTCTGCCAGATCACCAATGCGCGCCAGTTGCGCTCCGCTTCATCGATAGCCTGCTGTAATACGTCCAGCACATCGCTGCCGATGGTATGCATCTTGCTCTTGAAACTGAGAATGGCGACACCGTCATCAGTCATCCCTTTCCTGGCGGGTTCACCGACGGTATGCCACATGCGCACCGAATCGGTTTCGAATATGGTATTGCCGTATCGCACTTCTTCTCCGAGCAAGCGGTCCGGAAACAATTGCCGCCGGTACACCGGCAGTGCCGACCGCGGACGAAAGATATTTGTGGAAGGCACATAAGAGCCGTGCACCCTGTGCACGCCTTGAACATCAGGATTTACAGTCCGGTTAACGCCTTGTCCCACTTCGCGCACCCATTCCGGCAGTGGCGCCGCACTCATGCTTTTGCCGGCGGCGATGTCCTCATTGATCCAACCTGAAATCTCGCTCCATCCCGCTGCCTGCCAGATTTCGAATGGCCCCTGATTCCAGCCGAAACCCCATCGCATGGCAAAATCAAGGTCGCGCGCGTTATCAGCGATTGCAGCGAGATGGACGGCGCAATAGTGAAACAGATCACGGAATATTGCCCACAGGAATTGTGCCTGCGGATGTTGACTCGTCCGCAGTGCGGAAAATTTATCCGAAGGATTTTTACGTTTGAGCAATTCCTTTACGTCATCGTCAACTGCACCGGCGGAGAGGCGGTATTCACTGCTGGCAGGATCCAGCACATGGATTTCCTTGCCCGCTTTCTGGTATACGCCGCGTTTGGTTTTCTGTCCGAGCGCCCCATTGTTTATCAAGGTCTGCAGCCAGTCGGGCGCGATATAGTGTCTGTGCCATGGGTCGTCCGGCAGGGTATCGCGCATGGTATTGATCACGTGCGCCAGAGTATCCAGCCCAACCACATCCGCGGTACGGAAAGTGGCGCTTTTGGGGCGGCCGATAAGCGGACCGGTTAACGCGTCCACCAGGTCGAACCCGAGCCCGAATTCACTAGCGTGATGCATGGTGGCGAGCAGGGAAAAAACGCCCACCCGGTTGGCGATAAAATTGGGCGTGTCCTTTGCACGGATCACTCCCTTCCCCAGATAAGTGACCAAAAATACTTCCAGGTCATCAAGCATCGTGACATCGCTTTCCTTGCAGGCAATCAACTCTACAAGGTGCATGTAGCGTGGCGGATTGAAAAAATGGATACCGCAAAACCTATGGCGCAGGTTTTCGGGAAACGCCTGTGCCAGCTGATTGATGGAAAGGCCCGACGTATTGCTGGCAAAAATCGTATGCTCACCGAGATGCGGCGCTATTTTTTTGTATAACCCGGTTTTCCAGTCCATGCGCTCGGCGATGGCTTCGATCACGATATCGCAATCCCTGAGCAATTCAAGATGCTGCTCATAACTTGCGGGCTGGATAAAAAAAGTTCTTGTCGGGACCGACAACGGCGCGGGTTCCTGTTTTTTCAGACTCTCTATCGCCCTGGTTACATTGGCGTTGGGGTCTCCCTGCTCCGCAGGGAGCTCGAACAACAGCGTTTCGATATTCGCATTAATCAGGTGTGCTGCGATCTGCGCGCCCATTACACCAGCACCAAGAACGGCGGCTTTGCGCACGGTGAATTGACTATTGTTCAATGTTGTCTCCGGCTGATCCATTTTTTTACAGACAAAAATTCAAAACTTTGATGTTCAAAAAAATATTTCCTTATACCGCGTCGACATTTTCGTAAGCGTGCTCAGCTGACAAGTGACTTGTATAGCTTTTGACTTCTAAAAGGCACTATCATTCATGTGGAACGACTCGCGGCTTGCGATTCTCATCCACCGCTACGTAAGTCAGCACCGCGTCGGTCACTCTGCAACATACTTCGTCAGATCCTTGACGCAGCCCTCGCTGGGCATAGACTGCGACATCCACCGTGATGGATGTGCGCCCGACCTTGAGGATACTGGCATAGAAGCTCACCACGTCGCCGACGAATACCGGCTGTTTGAAAACGAAAGAATTTACCGCCACGGTGACAACCCGTCCACGGGCACGGCGAAGCGCGGGTAGGCTGCCTGCAATGTCCACCTGTGCCATGATCCAGCCGCCAAATACATCTCCGGCATAATTGGTATCCGTTGGCATTGGCACCAGGCGCAATATCGGATTGCACCCTTCGGGCAGCGGCACGTTAATTTCTGCATTATCATTCATGTTTGCCTTGCCGTTCATTGAAATAAGGAAACAGCAACCTCATCTATAGTACCTTTCGTGGTTCGTAGGACGTGTGGAGCGAACAGCAACCCGTCACCCGCCTTATTCAAACTTGACCAAATAACCGTTTGCCTTACCCCCAGTCCAGGTCGGGTTGCACGCCAATTCAGTGATGGTAAAACGTCGAAGTGGTTCTGCAGGGCTATGTTTCACGCCGCCCCTTCGCGTATCGCGTTGCCAACCGTACTTTCAGCATAGCCTCAATGCCCTTCGTAGAGCCTGGCTATTTCGGTCCTGTAACGATCCACTACCCGAGATCGCCGCAGTTTCAAGGTAGGAGTGAGCATGTCATTTTCAATGGTCCATGCGTCCTGTGCCACGGCCACGCGGTATATTCTGGCATAGCCGGGAAACTCGCGTATCTGAAGAGCGATTCTTTCCAGCAGGATCTCTTCAAATGCCTGGTCTCGCAACAAATGGCGCCAGTCACGATCCAGATTGTACTGCCCCGCCATGCTTTCCCAGCTGCGAGTATTCAAAACCACCAGCGTACTTAGGTAGGAACGTCCTTCGCCGATCAGCATCACTTGTTCGAACAATGGATCACGCAGAATCGCCGCTTCAATATCCGCCGGCGAAACCTTCTCACCGGTCGACATAACGATGATCTCCTTCAAGCGCCCAGTGATAGTTATATGCCCGCTCTCATCAATTTGCGCAATATCGCCGGAATTAAGCCAGCCATCAGGTGCCAGCACCGCCTTGGTCGCTTCAGGGTCATTCCAATAACCAAGCATCACATTGGGCCCGCGAATCAGCAACGCACTGCTCTCGCCGAGCTTCACTTCCACTCCCGGGATAGGCCGGCCCACACTAGCCGGCACATTGTTCTCAAAAGTATTGCTACATACCACCGGACTGCTTTCGGTCATGCCGTAGCCTTGCAGGATCGGCAACCCCAGACCGATAAATATTCGCGAAACCTCAGCCGATAATGCCGCCCCGCCACTCATTGCCCCGCGAAGCCGGCCGCCCAGTTTGCTCATTACCTTGTTTGCAATCAACTTTTCAAGCAGCGGCCACAGCAGGTGGGAAATACGCCAGGGACCCCGCAGCTGCTGGTATTCGAAGCGGCTGTAACCGATATCAACCGCCAGATTAAACAGTTTACGGCTCAGAGCGGGCCCTTCCGCAAGCTTAGCGCGGATACCGTCGTAAACCCGCTCATAGATTCGCGGTACTGAAACCAGAATAGTGGGGCGAATAATCAGCAAATCCTCTTGCAGTTGTTGAATCGAGCGGGCGTAGGCGACGGTGGCCCCGCACATCATCGGAACGTAGTAACCGGCGGTGCGTTCGAAAGTATGCGACAACGGCAGAAACGAAAGCAGCAGATCGTTCTGCCATACCGGCACACCCTGCAAGCAGCTATGGGCATTGGTAAGTATATTATGATGGCTCAGCATCACTCCCTTGGATCGGCCTGAGGTGCCGGAGGTGTATATGATGGTAGCCAGCTGATGTGGATCGCGGTTGACATGCTGCAGTTCACCGACTTTTTCGGGCAGCCAGTCATGCAGCGCAAGAACAAGGCTATCGTCAATCTTTTCGGGGCTGCTTTGGATCGTTACCACGCGCACCAGATCGTCAATCCGATTACGCACTTCAGAAAACGTTTGCCACTGCGCCAGTTCTTCGAGCAATAATACCTTGACGCCAGCGTCGTGCAGGATATAAGCGGCGTTCTCAGCACGGTCGGCTGTGTAAAGGGGCACGACCACGAGCCCCAGTCTCAGCGCGGCTTGTTCGAACATCACCCATTCGGGGCAGTTTCTCACCATCACCGCGACCCGATCGCCTCTGACCAGATTCTCCTGAGAGAGCGCAGCTTGCCAGCGCGCGACGCCCCGATCCATTTGTTCCCACGTGAGGTCGCGCCATCTGCCGCCGGACCGGTCATAATCCCGATAAGCTATCATCTCAGGCGAACGCCGCACTCGCTCGCTGAACAGGCCGTCCAGGGTTTCAGCCACCTCTACCGGAATAATGTCCATCAGGTTGTGTTGCCCGCTTTGCATGATTGTCTTTGCCTATAGCAAATTCACCATAAAGATGAAGGTCAAGTGGCGCAAAAAAAAAGCGTTTACGAATGTCGCGCCGAGTAAAAAAATGAGTGAAAAATGAGCGGTCATCCGCCGACTTTAGGTTTACTGTCCCGTATCCTGCATTACCAATGTTACGTCTGCTGGCTCAGCTTCTGACTTCTGTCTGATGTGCTGTCGAAATCCGGGGGGAAATCGTCCACCATGATGACACGGCGGCGCAACGATTCCATTCTTCCCATTAACTCCAATTCGGTAGTAGTGATGACCCTCTGCTTGAGCGCGTCCGCTATTTTCTCATCGCCCGTTGCAGGAATCCGGCCTGTTTTGACGGCGGCACGCAGCTTGGTTTCCACTGCTTCACTTACGACAGCGCACTGTAGCGCCTGCTCCAGAATGCCTAGCGGCTCATCGTCGGATGTGGGCATATAAATACCGGCGGTCAGGCGATCACGCGCTTCCCCGGGTTCCAGCATCAATTGGGCTACTTTGTGGCCCAACTCATCCGACGGCAGGGAGAATGGCTTGCCCAAGGGAAACACAAGGAACCGCAGCAGCCGCACCACAACAACGCGGCCAGGAAAATTATCCAGCAGGCCATCGAATGCCTGCTGCATGCGATAAAGCGCATCCTGCACCGACCAATGCAGCAACGGCAAATCGGCTGCGGGGCGACCGTCGTCCTTAAAGCGCTTCAGCGCCGCCGAGCATAAATAAAGCATGCTGAGAATATCGCCAAGGCGGGCAGATAATCTTTCCCTGCGCTTCAGCGATCCGCCCAGAACCAGGAGGGATATATCGGCAAGCAGAGCGAAAGCAGTGGAGAAACGCGTCAGTTGACTATAATAACCCTGTACTTCGGGGCCGACGCTGCCGGGAGCGTTGGCAAGAAGGCCGCCAGTCAGCCCGTGCAGCAAGGAACGGATGCCATTCCCGATACTGAAAATGAAGTGTCCCATCAGTGCGTGGTCAAACTCCACTGATGCCCGTGCGGCGTCGCTGTTATTCGCTGCGCGAATTTCTCTTAGCACATAAGGATGACAGCGTATTGCTCCCTGACCGAAAATGATCATATTTCGGGTAAGGAGGTTAGCGCCCTCCACCGTGATGCTCACAGGAATATGCTGATAATTGCGCCCCAGGTAGTTGCTGGGCCCCAGGCAAATGCCCTTGCCGGCGTGCACATCCATTGCATCGTTTATCGCCTGGCGTGCGCGTTCCGTGAGGTGATATTTAACAATGGCCGAGATCACCGACGGTTTTTCACCTAGATCTACCGCGCCCGCCGTCATCACCCGCGCAGCATCCATCATGTACGTGTTGCCCCCGATGCGAGCCAGCGCTTCTTCCACGCCTTCGAAGCGTCCAATTGGAGTTTTGAATTGTACCCTCACCCTGCCATACGCGCCGCTAGTGCGCGCCGCTAGCTTGGCCGCACCTGTGCTGGTAGCAGGCAGGGAAATTGAACGGCCCACGGCAAGACAGTTCATCAGCATTCGCCAGCCGAAACCCACTCCTTCACGCCCACCGATTACCCATTCCATGGGAATGAACACATCCTTGCCGGAATTGGGGCCATTCTGAAAAGCCGCGTCAAGCGGGAAATGGCGGCGACCGATATTGATCCCCGGTGTATTGGTGGGAATCAGCGCCAGCGTAATGCCGAGGTCTTTCTCTCCGCCAATAAGCCCATCTGGGTCATACAGCTTGAACGCCAGTCCCAGAAGTGTCGCCACGGGCCCCAGGGTGATGTAGCGCTTTTCCCAAGTGACCCGCATGCCCAGCATATTTTGGTTACCCTCGAATTCGCCATGGCAAACGATGCCGAAATCGGAAATTGAGCCTGCATCCGACCCTGCATCCGGCCCGGTAAGCGCGAAACACGGAACCTCCAATCCTTTCGCCAGCCGCGGTAGGTAGTAACTTTTTTGTTCCTCCGCGCCGTAATGCAACAGCAGTTCCGCCGGCCCCAAAGAATTCGGCACCATCACGGATACAGCGGCCGTGCCGCTGCGCGAGCTGATTTTCATCACGACTTCGGAATGTGCCAGCGCTGAAAAACCGTGGCCGCCATATTGCTTGGGGATAATCATGCCGAAAAAGCCATTGTCTTTGATGAACTGCCACACATGGGGCGGCAAATCGTGCAGCTCACGCGTAATGTGCCACTCGTCCAGCATCGCGCACAATCGTTCCACGGGGCCGGCGAGAAAGGCTTTTTCCTCGGTGCTTAGTTTCGGCTTAGGGTAAGCCAGCAGTTTGTTCCAGTCAGGCTTGCCGCTGAACAGATCGCCGTCCCACCATACGGTTCCGGCATCCAGAGCCTCCTGCTCGGTTTGGGAAATCTGAGGCAGGATTTTCCGAAAAATTTTCAGTAACCGGTTCGAAATCAAAGCGCGCCGCAATGGCGGGACGAAAAGAATAGTGCCGAGAACGATAACCAGCGCCAGAAGTAGAGAAGAGAAAAACGTGCCCAAGATAATTTCCTGCGTGAATTTCGAACAACTACATCATATTCCCTTATGAGAATCCGGGCGCGATCAATTGCTTACCCCAGCACCGCCCGACTTCAAGCTCATTTTATTGTCCACTTTCTTGATCCCTTGAGCCATCCATGCAAACATAATTACGCGGTCCATCTGAGCTTGATTATCAACAACACCGCTAAGCATGACCTCGCCATTATGTGCTTCAATTTTTACGTCCAAATTCTTGACAACCGGATCGGATAGCAACGAGGACTTTATTGTGTTGGTAAGCGTACTATCATCCACTACCTCTCCCGCTGGAGGAGCAACCCAGGATTCGTGTACCTTGTCTTCGTGTTTTGTGCAACCCGCGATGGAGAGTGCCCCGCCGATAAGCATTGTGGCCAGAACAACGGAGCTATATTTATTATTCATGCTATTTCCCTCTCGATTAGAGTAGATCTGAAAAATGTTAACCGAATCGACCATTGATAGATGGTGAACCGCTAGGATTTTGAGCTAATCGCACTTGCAAATCAGTTTCAAGCAGATGCTCGCGCACTTGTCCAAGCAGATTTTCCGCGAGGCAATCGAATTCCTTTACTTCCTTCATGGGACGCAGCCAGGTGAGCTGCCGCTTCGCCAGTTGCCGCGTGGCGGCAAGCGCCATTTCGCGCATCTTTTCCAAGCCGGCTTCACCGTTCAGATACATCCACACCTGCCGGTAGCCAACACAGCGCATGGAAGGGCTTTCGCTGTTCAGGCAGAATTTATCACGGATTGCGCGAACTTCATCGATCAATCCCAGCCTGAGCATATCGTCGAAGCGATGCGCGATGCGCTGGTGCAACACTTCGCGATCGCGGGGAATCAGGGCGATGCTAATCACGCGATATGGAAGATTACTATGCCGGGGGTTTTTCAAAATTTCCGACATGGGCATATTGGTGAGGTAACACACTTCCAGGGCGCGCTGGATGCGCTGACTGTCAGTGGGTTGGATACGGGCCGCGGTGGGCGGGTCAAGCCGTTGTAATTCTTTATGCATCGCGGGCCAGCCGTTAGCTTCGGCCCTGGTTTCGATTGCCATGCGGATGTCTGCGTCCGCAGAGGGAAGTTCGGAAAGGCCTTCCAGCAGCGCGCGGAAATAAAGCATCGTACCGCCAACCAGTAGCGGAATATTGCCTCGCTCCGTAATTGTACCCATTGCGGCAAGTGCATCACCACGAAATTGCGCGGCGGAATAACGCTGCTGCGGCTCGAGCAGATTGATGAGATGGTGTGGCACCGCCCTCATGGATTTTACGTCGGGTTTGGCTGTACCGATATTCATGTGCCGATAGACCTGGGCTGAGTCCACGCTAATGATTTCCACCGGCAGATACTTGGCGATTTCCAGCGCAACGCTGCTTTTACCGCTTGCGGTGGGTCCCATCAGGAAAATTGCGGGCGGATAGGTTACGAAATCCTGATTTTGGAGTTTTGCGCTTTGCTCTATCATGGATGGATGAGGCGCCAGATCTGGCTGGTTTCATTCGATCGCAATTATTTTTTGTCTTTCAGCAAGGACTTGAGGTTTGCAAATGGATTGTACGTAGCCTCGGTTTTACGCGCGCTATCAGACGACTGGTCACGTCCGGTGTTATCTAGATATCGGGAGTGTTCATTTTCGTGACAGTACACGCACAGCAATTCCCAGTTGCTGCCATCGGCCGGGTTATTGTCGTGATTGTGGTCTCGGTGATGCACTGTGAGCAGCTGGACATTCGCATGAGTGAACTCGCGTGCGCATCGCCCACAGATCCAGGGATAAATTCTGAGCGCCTGTTCGCGATAAGTCGTATTCCGTTGTTCCCGGTTGCGCCGGGCTTCCGCAACGATACGATCCAGCCTGTTGTTGTCGGGCAATTTAGATGACATTGGATGTGCAGAGCGCTGGAAACAAATTTCAAAATCTTTGCAAAATGTAGCACGGGAAATCTTGACCTAAATCCGACAGTTGACCGCTAATCTTCCAGATTAGACCAATAATCCACAAAGACTTTTTTTCGCCACTTGAATTCCACCTTTATGGTGAGTTCGCTACAGGGTGGACTGCATAGTTTTAGCGGCGCATGGCGGCGTTCCAACTTCTTGCAATGGAATGGCGCCCCGAAGCGTCGCACGAGGGGCCCCGCGAAGCGGGGGTCGGGCAGCGTAAGGGGATGCCGTGACCGCGCCCACATCCATGTCGCGCCGACATCCCGCTACGGGGTCGCACCTTCCTTCGGAAGGCACTGCTCCACCCTTCGCGGTCTGATTCCGCGTCGTTGCGGCTTGCCCCGCTTCCTATAACTGCTCACTCCGGGGTGTCGAACTGCCGGATTTAGTATTTTACGCGTTATTCGATTGCATGGCAAGGATCGGTTTTTTCGGTTAGAATTCGATTTTGCCGCCGCGTATCTCGCGGCGGTTTGCCGACATCCGAT
>JALYOY010000131.1 GCA_030856655.1 Pseudomonadota bacterium
ATTCAACCGGTCGTCGCAACACTACCGATTTTAACATTTGTAAGGAATTGGTCGAGTGCCTCCGCCGGTGTTTTCCAGCCAAGTGTTTTACGCGGTCTTGTATTAATAGCGTGGGCGACTGCATCGAGTTCATCGGAGGTGTGTTGGCTGAGATCGGTGCCTTTAGGAAAGTACTGCCGCAGCAATCCAATTGTGTTTTCGTTCGTGCCGCGCTGCCAAGGACTTTGAGGATCGCAGAAGTAGATCTGTAGTCCGGTATCGATCCGCAGACGGGCATGCTGGGCCATTTCTGCGCCCTGATCCCAAGTAAGCGACTGGCGCAGCGTCTCTGGAAGGCTTGAGATCGATCTCGTTATGGCGTCGCGTACAGCTTCAGCACCGTGACCGGCCAAGGCCGGACCATTCTTGATGCTCTTCCCCGGTTGATAGCCCCCCATGCGCGGCAGGTGCAGCAGCATCGTAAAGCGCGTAGCACGTTCGACCAATGTACCGATTGCAGAGCTTCCCAAGCCAAGAATGAGGTCACCTTCCCAATGTCCCGGCAAGGCTCTATCATCAACCTCGGGCGGCCGCTGGCTGATCATTATCGCATCGGCAACGAAGGACTGGCCGCGATTTCGGACCCGTTCGCGAGGCATACGCAGAGCCCGCCCGGACCGCAGGCAGGCGGTAAGGTCGCGACGTAATGCGCCACGACCTTGGATATATAGCGCTTGGTAAATCGCCTCATGGCTGATGCGCATGGTCGGATCCCCGGGGAAATCGAACCGGAGCCTATGCGCAATCTGCTCCGGGCTCCAGGCCGTTGACCATCGCCTGCTCTGTCGGTGAACGGCACGACGCCCCTTCCATATTACATCAGGGCCGGTAAATTCGACGCCATCTGCTTTGGTAATCGTCCCTGCAATCCTTGCTTGGACATAATCACGCAGCGCAGGATTCATAACGAGCTTGCCTGGCCTTGGGCGCTGGAAGGCGCGATCAGCATGCCATTGCGCCGTACTGGCACGATAGTCCAAATTCCCACTTCGCGTAGCTGCGTTACGTCGCAACTCACGAGAGATCGTGCTTGCCGACCGTCCGATTTTGCGAGCAATGGCCCGGACGCCAGCACCTTTGGCGAGTTCGATTGCAATGTACTCGCGCTCTAAAAATGTTAGGTAACGCCCGCTCGGTGGCTTTGCCGATGGGCCCAAATGCGTAGCTGGCATTCCTCCTGAATTCCGAAACCATCGCGCTCCAACCGGTGCCGAAACGCCGGCGTTAACCGCCGCATCCTCACTCGTCTGGCCAGACGCGACAGCTTGCCAGAAACGGCATAGCGCCTCACGCTGCCAGACTGGCGGCCTGCCAGGCGAATATAGTTTGCTTCGTGTAGAGCGGTTCGAACGACGTTTGTGAGCCTTCATCGTAACATCCTTATTCAAGGTGTTGCGACGACCGGTTGAATTCACCCTGTGCAATGGGCAATTGCATCGCGGCAGCCAATCCAGCCAGAACGATGATAATGGATACGACCGATGCGAAAATTGGCCGTGTAATGAAGAACCTGGTCATAAGAGTTCACGCTCGCGTCCGTTTGCCTGTTTATCTAATTCGGGCTGAGCAGGGGATTCTGCAGGTGCTTCTCCTAGTGCATGAGATGACACGGAGGTACCATGGCGAAACTTGATGATGTTATCGACAATTACCTTGTCGCCAGCTTTCAATCCCTCAAAGATCACCCCGGTGCTTATACCTATAATATGGTCGAGGGAGCATTGGAACGGTTTTGAAAACGATTAGCTCAAGCTTTCATTGGCTTGCTCGCCGGAAGTTCAGGACTTTCCAATCTCATCCGCTCGACCGCCTGGCATTGATTATCCCGGCAACCATCCGCCACCAAGCGCTTTGTAGAGCTGAACGACAGACACGAGGTGGAAGCGGCGCGTTGCCGTGAGGGCGAACTCGGCATTGAACAGATTGCGTTTGGCAAGGAGTACATCGATATAGCTTGTAATGCCTCCTTGATAGCGAAGGTCGGCCACGCGCAAGGCCGAGCGTAGCGCCTCGACCTGATCCTGCTGCGCCTGGCGTTGATCATTTACGGTGCGAACAGCCACTAGGGCATCTTCAACCTCCTTGAATGCCACGAGGATGGTTTGCTCGTATTGGGCTAATACCTGCCTTGCCTGGGCTTCCGCAGCCCGCTGCTCGAAACCGAGGCTTTGCGCATTCAGCAGTGGCCCAGCCAGCCCGAGTCCGCCCGCGCCAAATTCGCTGCCGGAGAGCAGCAGGTTAGAGAGCGCCGGACTGGCTACCCCTAGAAAACCGGTAATCGAAAGCTTGGGAAACCGCGCCGCCTTGGTCATCCCGATTCTCGCCGTTGCCGCCGCCAGCGTCTGTTCCGCCTGGAGAATATCGGGCCGCCGTTGCAACAACTCGGAAGGCAGACCGGCCGGCACTTCAGGCGGAACCAACTGCTCCGTCAGCGAGCGGCCCCTCACAATCGACACCGGATTTTTCCCTAACAGCACGCTCAGCTCATTTTCCTTTTGAATCATTTGCCGTTCAAGTTCCGCCACTCTGGCCGTCGCATTGGCTCGTTCCGCCTCGAACTGATCCAGGTCGAGCCTGGAAATCACGCCTCCCCGTAGTTGTGCCTGGGCAAGGGCGACCGATTCTTCCCATGATCGCAGAGCGTTTTGCGCAATATTCAATTGCATGTCGAATTGCAAAAGATCGAAATAGGACTGCGCGACCGAACTCACTAACGTAAGCACCACCGCGCGGCGATTCTCCTCGCGTGCCATCAGGTCGGCACGGGCAGCCTCATTAGAGCGGCGGATCCTGCCCCAGATGTCCAGTTCCCAATTCAGATTTGCCCGTCCAAAATAATTGAAGGGTGTCGGAAATCCGGGGATAAGGAACCCGCCGAGAGTGCCGAACGCCGGGGCATTGGCATCCATATCTATTTTGGGGAGGAAATCCATGCGCGCAATGCTCACGCGGGCCTGGAGCTCTTCGACACTTGCCACCGCCTGCTTGAGATCTTTATTCTCCGCTAGAGCCTGGTTAATGAGCCGTTGCAGTTCCTCATCGTGAAGGAGTTCCCACCAAGGGAGATTGGCGATCGATTGCCCTTCCGTTTGCGTCATACGAAATTTGTCAGCGGTATCGATATGGGGCCGGGAATAGTCGGGCCCCATGGCGCAGGACGCTATCAGCAGGTTCGGGAGCAACAGCAACATCCGAATCCAGCAGCTATAGTTTTTCTTCAGTAAAGACGAGGCCAGTTGTGAGCCGCCGGGTTTCACGGAAGGCTTGCCAGCCACACCAACCGATTTGAAGTTCGCAAGCAAAGCAGCCACCGCCAAACGCAGTCGTCTTAAATACGAGGTCATGTTGTTTCCTTTTGCACGTCTTCGGCCGGCTTCCCGGCGTGCTGACGAGTAAGCCAGGTAAAAAACAGAGGAATGAATATTGTGGCGACAAAGGTAGCGAGCAGCATACCGCCGAATACTCCGGTGCCCATGGAACGTCGGGCAGCCGCTCCCGCCCCGGTGGCGATGACCAGCGGCACGATACCCAACACAAATGCCATGGAAGTCATGACAATGGGGCGAAAGCGTAAACGCGCAGCTTCAACGGCGGCTTGCGCGACCGGCATTCCTTCTTTCATTTTCTGGCTGGCAAATTCCACAATCAGAATGGCGTTTTTGGCCGCCAGGCCGATCAGCGTAATCAAGCCTACCTGGAAGTAGATATCATTGGGCATTCCGCGTACTAGAACGGCAAGCAGTGCGCCTGTCAGAGCAAAAGGCACGGCCATGATAACGGCCAGTGGAAGCCCCCAGGTTTCGAATTGCGCAGCCAGGATGAGAAACACCATAATGATGGCGAAACTGAAAGCAAGGGTTGCTGCGGAACCGGTGCGTTTTTCCTGATAGGCCTGTGCAGTCCAGGCAATCTGGTAATTTTCCGGCAAGTTCTTTGCCGCAATCTCTTCCACCAGCCTAATCGCCTCGCCTGAGCTTACGCCCGGTGCGCCGCTTCCCATTATTTTTGCGGAAAGAAGCCCGTTATAACGTTCAAGCTGCTCCGCGCCAACAATGGTGCTGATCTTGCTCAAGGCCGACAGGGGCACCATCGCCCCGGATTGTGAACGTACGTACACTCTGCCGAGATCTTCCGGTTGCATGCGATATTGGGGTTCTGCCTGTAATTGCACACGGTAGGTACGGCCGGACTTATTAAAATCGTTGATATAGAGCGAACCCATGGTACTTTGCAGGGTTGCGTACAGGTCAGCAATTGCTACCCCTTGAGAAATTGCCTTGGCCTCGTCAACTTCAATAAAGAACTGCGGTACCGTGGGGCGGAAAAAAGTGTTGATGCCGGCGAGGCGCGGCTCGTGGTTCAGGGCTTCAATGAGGTGGTTCACGACACCCGATAATTGCAAGGGATCCGAACCACCGCGGGCTTGCACGTACACTTCAAATCCCCCTGCGGTACCCAGCCCACGAATAGCAGGCGGATTAAATGCTATCGCTATGCCATCAGACTGCTGCATGCCGATACCGAACAGCTTATTGACGATATCCTCCGCAGTGGCAGTTCGCTCAGACCAGTCTTTGAACGCCACAAACATGGTCGCCGAACTGGTTTTATTGCCGCCGCCAATCAGATCGAAACCATTAACCACAAACTGATGGGAGACCGCCGGGTCTTCCGCAATGGCAGCGCGCACGGCTTCAGCCGTTTTGGTTGTGCGAGCCAGCGTCGCGCCGTCGGGCAGAATCGTCGCGGTTACCACATAGCCTTGATCTTCAGGCGGCACAAAGCTGTCGGGAACTGTTTTAGCCAGATAGATGGCCAGGCCGACGATTCCTGCGAACACGAGTGTGCCGATAATGGTATGACGCAACGTCAAGCTGACCGTATCGGTATAGAAATTGGTCAGCCGCCTGAACCCGCTGTTAAATGCACGGAAGAACGCAGATTCGCCATGCGTGGTTTTCAGTATGATGGCACATAACGCAGGCGTAAGCGTCAGCGCCACCACACCGGAAATGACCACGGCCACGGCAACTGTCACAGCAAACTGGCGATAAAGCTCACCGGCAATGCCGCCCATGAAGGCCACCGGCACAAACACCGCACACAGCACTAATACAATAGCGACCACGGCGCGCGAAACCTGTTCCATGGACTTAATGGCGGCTTTCATTGGCGACAGATTTTCTTCGTCCATCAAACGCTCGATGTTTTCCAGCACGACAATTGCATCATCCACCACGATGCCGATGGACAGCACCATGGCAAAAAGTGTAAGCGTATTGATGGAAAAGCCGAATAACCACAGGCCGGCAAAAGTGCCGATCAGGGAAATGGGTACCGCGACGATGGGAATCAGCGTGGCACGCCAGCTTTGCAGGAAAAGGTAGACAACTAATATCACCAGTATCATCGCCTCGCCCAGGGTTTTGACGACCTCCCAGATTGAGGCTTTGACAAAAAGGCTGGTATCGTAAGGCACTACATAATCCATTCCTTCAGGGAAATATGTCTTCAATTCATCCATCTTGGCGAAGAGGGCGTCTGCCGTCTCAAGCGCATTTGCACCGGGCTGGAGAAAGATGGGAATACCTGCGCCGGGCTGGCCATTAAGCGCAGTGCGTACGTCGTAGCTTTGCGCACCAAGTTCAATACGGGCCACATCCTTGAGATAAAGAGCGCCTTGCGGGCCGTCGGCACGCAAGATGATATTGCCGAATTGCTCAGGTTCGAGCAGCCGGCCTCTCGCGTTAACGGTATAAATCAACTGCTGACTCGCCGGTGCTGGTTCCTGCCCTATCTTGCCGGCAGCATATTGCGCATTCTGCGATCGAATAGCCGCGGCAATATCTGTTGTGGTAACCCCTAATTGGGCCATGCGGTCAGGACGCAGCCAGATGCGCATGGAATAATCCATTCCCCCGAAAACCATCGCCTCACCGACGCCTTTGACGCGTTTTAGTTCATCCAGCACATTAAGTGTGGCGTAGTTGCTTAGATACAGGGGATCGTACTTGCCCTTCTCCTTGGAGACGAGCATAAAGACCAGAAGAATGTCGTTGGAACGTTTCTGTATTATCAGGCCGGTGCGCCGGACTTCATCCGGCAGGCGCGGCAACGCAATATTTACCCGGTTGCTGACGTTGAAAGTTGCCTGATCGACATTTGTGCCGACTTCAAAGGTCGCGGTGATTGTCAACGTGCCGCTCGAATCGGCGCTGGAACTAAAATACAACAGATCTTCGACCCCACTTAGCTGCTCCTCGATCGGGGCAGCGACGGTTCTGACCAAGGTATCGGCACTCGCACCCGGGAAAGTAGCGGTTATCAATACGGTGGGCGGCGCAATTTGCGGGTACTGTGCAATGGGCAATTGCATCGCGGCGGCCAGTCCAGCCAGGACGATGATAATGGATACGACCGATGCGAAAATTGGCCGGGTAATAAAGAACCTGGTCATGAGGGTTCACGCCCGCGTCCACCTGCTTGTTTATCGGACTCAGGCTGAGCAGGGGGCTCCGCAGGTGCTTCTCCCTGCGCATGAGGTGACACAGAGATGCCGGGGCGAAGCTTGATAATGTTATCGACAATTACCTTGTCGCCAGCTTTCAATCCCTCAAGAATTACCCAATCCTTATCTATCCAATGACCCGCCACGACTGGCTGTATCGTTGCCTCATTTTTTTCGTTGATGACATAGACACTTTTGCCTAAATCAGAACTTTGCACCGCAACCTGAGGGACGCGAAAAACCCCATCGCGTTCCCCCGTGGTGACACGCGCGCGCACAAATTGCCCTGGTAGCAAGCGTTGATCCGAGTTATCGAATGTTGCGCGTAATTGTTGCGTACCAAGCATGGGATCGATTTTACTGGCGGCGAAATTCAGTTCCCCCTTTTTTCCATACTCCGTACCATCTGGCAATATCAACGTGACTTGCTTTACTCTTTGTTCGTTCAGGGGACCACCAAGCTGTGTCAGTTCGTTATCGGAAAGACTGAAGCGCACCCATATGGGCGATAGCTGGACAAGTGTCGTCAACAGGCTGTTATACGCTTCCACCAGAGCCCCCTCGGAGAACTGAAAGCGGCCCGATATACCGTTTACCGGCGCCGTGACGGTCGTATAGGAAAGATTAAGCTCGGCGTCGCGAACGCGAACTTCAGCCTGCTGCAAAGCAGCATTTGAGATCGCATTCTCAGAAACGGCGTTGTCGTATTCGCGCTGACTGATGGCTTGCGTGTCGAGCAGATCGCGCAAGCGGTTTTCTTCACGCACGGTCTGTACGATGCGGGCTTTCTGCTCAGCGAGTTGTGCCTTTGCTTGCGCCAGGGCATTTTGATAGGGTAGAGGATCAATCTGAAACATCGGCTGCCCCGCCTTTACCGCGGCACCCTCTTCGTATAGACGTTTGAGCAGAATACCGCCCACGCGGGGCCGTATCTCAACTTCCTTGGCGCCTTCGGTTTGTGCAACGGCTTCGGCACTGATCGGCACGCTGGTGGGTTGAACCTCGATCACGCTGACAGGAAGAGCCATGCCGGCAGGGGGTTCGGGCGCCGAATCATTTTTGCCACATGACATCAATGCCACGCTTGCAACCAGTGCAAAGAATACTTTCGGGCCGATAACCGCCAAAAAATTGCAAACGTTATTCTTGGAATTGGCAACTGCCATTTTTAACTCCCCGGCGAGGAAACAAAACAACTGAGCAATAAAACTGAGCAATAAAAACAACTTGCATACATTCTTGTATGTATGTAATTATATATAAAAATTCGCCGATGTAAATGGCACTTGGAAAAACTGCTTGGACGATGGTTCGAAAAACTAAAGAAAACGCGGAGTTAACCCGACAATGTCTTATTGAGGCGGCACGTCAGGTGTTCCTGGAGCGTGGCGTCAGCCGCACCACGATGGAGCATGTCGCCTGCCGGGCAGGCGTTACGCGCGGTGCAGTGTATTGGCACTTCAATAATAAAATTGATCTGTTTCAGGCCATGCGCGAACAGGTATTTTTGCCGTTAATAGATCGCATGGATGATACCTTGTTGATTGAAGGCTCGGAAGATCCACTTACATGCATAGAAAATTTCTTGTGCGGCACTATTCAGGTGCTAACTGACAGTATCGAAACGCGCGAGATTTACGAAATCATGATGATCAAATGTGAATATGTGGACGAATTCGCTACCGTCCTGCAACAAATTTTGTCAAACTGTTCCGGCATCGAAGAAAAACTACGACTGGTTTATCAGCGTGCAAAAGCTCAAGAGCAACTGCATCTCTACCATGAGCCCTCCCAATTAGCCACGGATACGCATCTATTCTTTATAGGCTTGCTGCATATGTGGGTGAAAGATACGGATGGCAGCCGGTTTCGTTACCAGGCGATTAAATTGGTTAAAGCCCATATGAGGCTTCGCCATCGCTAGCAGCCTGTTGGAACTGAAGAATCTGAGCGCTGTTTACAGCCTATTTCTTTAAGTCTTAAGTCCACAGGCCAAGCCACAGGCCGCTGAGGCACGCCGCCGAAACAAGCTTGTAATAAACTTCCAAGCCTTTACTTTCCTCCAAGTGGCCGGGCAGCGCTTGGCTCGCCGTTAGCCTTGCCGTATTCAGCACGGTACTCCAAGTCGCGGACGAGCCTACTGTTATCAACAATTCAAGGACTGGAGAACTGACGATGCGCTTTCAGAATGCGTCAATATCGTGAAACCGGACGAAAAGATGTGTCTTGAAGTAAGCTGCTTGCTATCCATGCTATCCATGCTCTCTGTATGGCTCTTTATAGTTGACTAAATCGATCAAGTATCGTATAGTTGACCAAATCAGTCATGTATTGACTGCCTGGCGTGTGTTTAATATCTCTTTCGATTGAAATTATGAGAGTAAATAGGAGTTTACCATGAGGTTGACAACCAAAGGACGATTTGCAGTAACGGCGCTTCTGGATCTCGCAATGCAGCGCAGCACTCATCCCGTGACGCTTGCTGACATTAGCCGGCGTCAGCAAATTTCGCTATCGTATCTTGAGCAACTGTTCGCCAAGCTGCGCCAACGCTCGCTTGTTGACAGTGTACGAGGTCCGGGAGGCGGTTATTGCCTTGCCAAGGACATGGCGCAAGTGTCGATTGCCGAAATCATCCTTGCGGTTGATGAGCCGGTCGACTCGACCCAGTGCAGTGGAAAAGAAAACTGCCACAATGACAAGAAGTGCATGACCCATGACTTATGGATAAAGTTGAATGATCTTATTTTCGATCACCTTGGCGCCATAACGCTGAAACAGTTGGTCGATGATCAGAAAGCGAGGCAGGGCAGCGTGGTGCAAATGATGGACATGCGAAAGGTCATGCCCGAACTTGAACGTGCCATGCCCGAGCGTGAACATCGCGCATTTTCAGCCTGATCCAATTGTAATGCAGATGGACCCACGCTTGTTTAGATCATTACTAAAGTAATAGTGAATAGTAACCGGAGAATAGTGATGGCGATAACATTAACCGAAAATGCGGCAAAACAAATCCGGAAGCAGCTTGCGAAGCGCGGCAAGGGAGTGGCGCTGCGCATCGGCGTGAAGAAAGTGGGCTGCTCTGGTTTTGCCTACACCTTCGATTACGCCGACGAGGTTGGTGTGGGCGATCAGATGTTTGAATCCTATAACGCTAACGTGATAACTGATGTCGGCAACTTGCCTTTCCTCGACGGTTCGCGCATAGATTTTGTCAGGGAAGGACTTAACGATTCGTTCAGGTTTGATAATCCTAATGTCGACAATACGTGCGGCTGTGGCGAAAGCTTTAGCCTGAAGGAACCAGCCAAGGTTTAGCTGTCCAAGTGCAATAAGGGGTAAAAGCGAGTATGAGAATACGAAGGAGCGAAAGGACGAGGAAGAATTTCGGGTAAGGGAATTCAAGTTCTTTTTCGACGTGAACGATATTGGAGTAAATCTATGAGCGCAGTATTACAAAATCTGGTCAATCAGCCTTATAAGCACGGTTTCGTTACCGAAATCGAGTCCGATGTTGCGCCAAGAGGGCTTGGTGAAGATACCATCCGGTTGATTTCAGCCAAGAAAAATGAACCTGCGTGGTTGCTTGAATTTCGGCTCCAGGCGTATCAGCAATGGCTAAAGATGGAAGAACCGAAATGGCCGAACGTTAAATATCCAAAGATTGATTTTCAAGCGATCAGCTATTACTCAGCGCCTAAGCCGAAGCTGAAGTTGAACAGCATGGACGAGGTCGATCCCGAGTTGCTGCGCACCTTTGAGAAGCTTGGTGTGCCGATGCACGAGCGGGCTGCACTTGCCGGCGTCGCGGTCGACGTGATTTTCGATAGCGTGTCGGTGGCGACCACGTATAAAGAGAAGCTTGCCGAGGTCGGCATTACTTTCTGTTCGATTTCGGAAGCCGTTCAGATGCATCCCGATCTGGTGAAGCAGTACCTTGGCACCGTGGTGCCAGTGGGGGACAATTACTACGCCGCGCTCAACTCGGCGGTCTTTACTGATGGCACATTCTGCTTCATTCCTAAAGGCGTCAAGTGCCCGATGGATCTGTCGACTTACTTTCGCATCAATACTGAGGAATCGGGGCAATTCGAACGTACTCTTATCATTGCGGAGGAGGGGGCGTCGGTTTCGTATCTCGAAGGCTGTACCGCGCCCAAATTCGACACCAACCAATTGCATGCGGCCGTGGTCGAACTGGTGGCGCTTGACAACGCCGACATCAAGTATTCAACAGTGCAGAACTGGTATGCAGGTGACGAAAACGGCTTGGGCGGGATCTACAACTTTGTCACCAAGCGTGGCTTGGCCAAGGGAATTAATTCGCGCATTTCATGGACTCAGGTGGAAACTGGTTCGGCCATCACCTGGAAATACCCCTCTTGCATATTGCAGGGCGAAAACTCGGTGGGTGAATTCTATTCGGTAGCAGTTACCAACAATTATCAACAGGCCGACACCGGCACCAAGATGGTCCACATCGGTAAAAATACGCGCAGCACCATAGTCAGCAAAGGCATCTCAGCCGGTCATTCCAATAACAGCTACCGTGGGCTGGTAAGAGTTGCCCCCACCGCCACTGGCGCACGGAATTACTCGCAATGCGACTCAATGCTGATTGGCGACAAGTGCAGCGCCAGCACTTTTCCCTATATTCAGGTTCGCAACCAGGGCGCGAAGGTCGAGCATGAAGCATCAACGTCAAAGATCGGCGAAGACCAGTTGTTCTACTTTGCGCAACGCGGTATCGGCAATGAGGAAGCGGTATCCATGATTATTAACGGATTTTGCAAGGACGTATTTCAACAACTGCCGATGGAGTTCGCGGTCGAGGCGACCAAATTGCTCGGGTTCAAGCTGGAAGGGAGTGTCGGATGATTTATCAGGACAGCAAAACGCTGCTTGAAGTACATGGGTTACGGGCGACCGTTAATGGCATTGAGATACTCAAAGGTGTCGATCTCACGGTTAGAAGTGGCGAAGTGCATGCAATCATGGGAACGAACGGCTCTGGTAAAAGCACGTTCGCCAAGGTGCTCGCCGGTCATAATGCATATAAAATCACCGATGGTTCAGTCACCTTCGAAGGCAACAATCTGTTTGAACTTGAACCGGAGGAACGCGCACGTGCAGGCATATTTCTCGCTTTTCAGTATCCGATTGAGATACCAGGCGTCGCCAACAGTCATTTCCTGCGTCTTGCATACAACACCGTTCAGGCGCAACGTGGCAAGGACGAATTGGACCCGCTCGAGTTTGAAGACTTTGTGCGTGAGAAAATGAAATTGCTTGAAATGAATCCGGATTTTCTGGATCGAGGCGTCAACGAAGGTTTTTCCGGGGGGGAGAAGAAAAGAAACGAGATATTGCAGATGGCGCTGCTTGAGCCACGGCTGGCAATTCTCGATGAGACCGACTCCGGTCTTGATATTGATGCGCTCAGAATCGTAACAACATGCGTGAACCAGCTTGCTACCAAGGATAATGCGATCATCTTGGTAACGCACTATCAACGTCTGCTGAATTATATCGAGCCGGATTATGTGCACGTGATGGCAGCGGGCCGTATTATCAAGACCGGCGGCAAGGAGCTTGCGCTCGACCTTGAGACTCGGGGCTACGATTGGGTCAGCGTCGAGCAACGTGCCGCGGCCGGGGCATGAGCGTGAGCATGGTGACGGGCAGCAGCTATCTCGAAAGCTTGCTTCAAGGGCAGCCGCAACTGCCATCAAGTCCGTTGGCGTGGCTTAACCAGTTGCGGGCTGATGCGGTCGATCGTGTCGGAGCCTTGAAAGTACCGACCACGCGCGACGAAGAGTGGCGTTTTACCGATATTTCACCGCTCGCCAAGCTGTCGTTTCAGCCAATACGTGCTGTATCGCCTTTGCAGGTTTCAGATATTGGGCATTTTTTTCTGAGCGAAGCAGCAATCCGGCTCGTTTTCGTTGATGGCGCGTATGCGCCATGGTTGTCCACCCAGCCCAATGAAGCCGCAGATCTCGGCCTGATAGTTACGAATCTGTCGACAGCGATGGCTACGCATGCAGCGTTAATAGAGCTGGATCTCGGTCATCATGTCCGGTTCCGGGACGACGTGTTCGCTGCGCTCAATACCGCGTTTCTGTATGACGGAGCAATGATCATCGCGCGGCGCAATGCAGCGGCTGAGAAGCCGGTGCACCTGCTGTTTGTCGCGACGCAACGGGAGGCAGCAAGCCATCCGCGCTGCCTGTTGATTGCCGAATCCGGTAGCGCGGTGACGATAGTCGAGGATTACGTTGCATTGCAGGAAGAAGCTTACGTAACCAATGCAGTGACTGAAATCGCGCTTGCCGATAATGCCCAGGTTAACCACATCCGCATTCAGCGCGACAGTACGGAAGCGTTCCATATCGCGAACTGTGCGGTGTCGGCCGGCCGTGCCAGCCGTTATCGATCAGTTAGCGTCGCACTTGGCGCGCGCATTTCACGCTATAACCTGAACGTGCTACTTGCGGCCGAGGAAGCAGAGTGCGCTATTGACGGGCTGGCATTGATCACCGGACGCCAACTCGCCGATACACATACCAGCATCGACCACGCGAAGCCGCATGGCGTAAGCCGCCAGGCACATAAATGCATTGTCGATGGTGCTGCGCATGCGGTGTTTAACGGCAAGGTCATGGTGCGTCCGAATGCGCAGCGCACGGATTCCTCGCAATCGAGCCGTAACTTGCTGTTGAATGCCAAGGCGCGTGTCGATACCAAGCCGCAGCTGGAAATTTTTGCGGACGACGTGAAATGTGCACACGGGGCAACTGTTGGCCAACTCGACAATGACGAAGTATTCTATCTCAAGAGCCGCGGATTATCCGAGATCACGGCACGTAATCTACTCACGTACGCGTTCGGCGCTGAAATCATCGACCGCATATCCATTGCGTCGCTAAAACACCGGCTTGAGCAGACGGTGCTCGAGCAAACCCAGAGAAACTGATTCATGAAGCTTATAGAGTCTGATTTGAAACCTCAATTTGCTCCGATGTTCGATATCGAACATATCCGTGCGGATTTCCCGATCCTCAAACTCCAGGTCAATGGCAAGCCGCTAGTCTACCTTGACAATGCGGCATCCAGTCAGATGCCGCAGCCGGTGATTGATCGTCTGGTGCGCTACCAGACCACGCAACATGCCAATATAAACCGTGGCGTGCATTATTTGTCGGAAACGGCTACTGAGAAATATGAGGATTCGCGCCGAAAACTGCAGCGGTTCATCAACGCGCGTGAAGATAGGGAAGTCATCTTCACCAGCGGCACTACGGATGCGATAAATTTGGTGATGCACGGCTATGGCCGCAAGTTCATCAGTGCGGGTGACGAAATCATTCTGACCACGCTTGAGCACCATTCGAACATCGTACCATGGCAGATGCTGGCGGAAGAGAAAGGCGCAAAGATCCGTGTCGTCCCCATCAATGATGCGGGCGAACTTCTAATCGACGAGTATGAGAGGCTGTTTAATGAGCGCACCAAATTCGTCGGTGTGCTGCACGTCTCGAATGCACTAGGCACTGTCAACCCGATCAAGTCTATGATTGCGTTCGCACATGCTCGCGGAGTCCCGGTACTCATTGATGGGGCGCAGGCTGTACCGCATATGAAAGTCGACGTGCAGGATCTCGACTGTGATTTTTATGCTTTTTCAGGCCACAAGCTGTGCGGTCCAACAGGCATTGGCATCCTGTACGGCAAGGCTGAACTGCTTGAGCGCATGCAGCCGTTCAAAGGCGGCGGGGATATGATTCTGTCGGTGACATTTGAAAAAACGACCTACAATAGCATTCCCCACAAATTCGAAGCCGGTACGCCTCCCATTGCGGCGGCAATCGGGCTCGGCGCAGCGGTTGATTATTTGTTAGCGATCGGCATGGATGCAATCGCCGCGCATGAACTTGATCTGCTCAACTATGCGACCGAACAGATAGGTCGCGTGCCGGGCGTTCGTATTATTGGCACCGCTGCAATCAAGACTGCGGTGCTGTCGTTTAAGGTCGAAGGTATACACCCCCATGATATCGGTACGCTTCTGAATCAGGAAGGGGTCGCAGTACGTACTGGTCACCATTGCGTGCAGCCGGTGATGCTGCGCCTCAAGGTACCTGCAACGACACGCGCCTCATTTGCGTTTTATAACACGATGGCCGAGGTGGATACGTTTATCGCCGGCCTTCGCACTGTGCAAAAAATTTTCATGTAATGAATACAAAATCACTTTATCAAGAGGTTATCCTCGATCACAATAAAAAGCCCCGCAATTACGGCACGCTCGACAAGGCAAGTCATCAGGCTGTTGGCCATAACCCACTGTGTGGTGATCACCTGAATATTGCGCTTAATCTCGATGGGGAGAACATTGATAGCATCGCGTTTCACGGTGAGTCGTGCGCGATCTGCAAGGCATCAGCTTCAATGATGACCGCCGTCGTCAAAGGCAAGACACGTACGGACGCCGAAACACTGATTCAGGAATTCCGCGATATGGCGACAGGCAAGCTTGACCTTGAGAATCCCCACCACTTGGGACGGCTCACGGTATTTGCCGGGGTGCGAGATCTTCCCACCCGTGTCAAATGCGCCATTTTGCCGTGGCACACCCTGCATGCCGCGCTCAATTCTGTTACCAGCACGTCAACGGAAGCTGCTGATGATCCAATGCATGCCGCGATCGGTGACGCGTAGAGACCTCTGAGGTTCTTCACAGGAGGAGAAAAATGCCGAAAATATCTGAAATAGAAGGTACGCCAAATCGCAATGCTCTGAAATTCATCCTCAAGGAGCCTTTAACGTGGGGCGTGACGCACTCGTATGACAATGCCGAACAGGCGAAGGACGATTCATTGGCCGCGGCACTGTTCGATATCGACCATGTGACCAATGTCTTTTATGTCGATCGCTGGATCACGGTCACACAGGACGGGGGGGCAGACTGGCAGGACTTGGCGCGTGAAGTGGCCGACCCGATCCGTGCCGCGCCTGCGGCCGGTGCGCAATCGGCCGCTACAGTGGAAGCGGCAAGCGCTGCCATTAGTGGTTTAAGTCCCGAGGACCAGCAGCGCCTCGACAACATTAACGTATTGCTTGACGAGGAAATACGGCCCTATTTACAAAATGACGGCGGCGATCTTCATGTGCTCGGTCTTGACGGTAACAAGCTTAGCGTGCACTACCAGGGCGCCTGTGGTACTTGCCCGAGTTCGATCTCAGGCACGCTCAGGGGCATTCAGAATCTGTTGAGGTCGATAGAACCGGATCTCGAAGTTGTCGCAATGTAACGGTCTCAAGAACTCAAAAGGAAATCACTTTCACGAGCATCCGGCCGGTTTACATTTGGCCGTTTACCGGTCAATAAAACAAACATGGCTTCAAAATCTTCAGATTTTTTTATATAGCTACGTCTTTGCTTCGGATCTTTAAGTTGGACGGCTGCTGGCTAGTGCTTGTCTCCTTGATCCCAAATTCTTCAGTTACTCCTTGAACAACTTGCACTTTCACGCCCGGGTTTTTGCGGCGCGTTCCTTTGCCGCCGCCGCATCGTCTTTAAGCCCATGCAGGTAATATGAACCGGAATTTCATCTGTTGATACTGATCGGCTATAGTATTATCAGTTTCCCTCCGTGTGCTCTAGCGCGGCGGCGTGTGATGAAATGATCTATCGCTTGCTTTAAACAATTAGATGCTCTGGATAAAATCGCTCCATATAATTTTCATGGTGACTTGGTTCGCCGGCCTATTTTATTTGCCGCGCCTGTTCGTCTATCACGCCATGAGCGAAGACCTGCCCGGCATCGAGCGTTTCAAGGTGATGGAGCGCAAGCTCTATTATGGCATCATGACCCCCGGTGCGGTGTTGACCATCCTCTTCGGCCTGTGGCTCTGGCTGGGTTATGGTATATCCGGTGGCTGGCTGCATGCCAAGCTTGTGCTGGTTATCGGGTTGATCTGGTATCACCTCTACTGCGGCAAACTACTCGCCGATTTCAAGCATGATCGCAACCGGCACGGCCACATTTATTACCGCTGGTTCAATGAAATTCCGGTAGTACTTCTGATTGCCGTGGTGATACTGGTGGTAGTGAAACCGTTGTAAGAATCCCTGCCGCTCTTCATTGGTTACTGCAAGTCAAAAGTCCATCTCTTCAGGAAAGTTTAGATGTTCAGGAAAAGGCGAGATGGCTTGGAATCAATAAAAAACATGGAAACAATTACAGTAAGTCTCACGTCCGCGCCGGGTGAGCGCAGTTATCCAATCCATATCGGCAACGGCATTCTGAGTGAGCCCGGACTTATTCTGAATCTCTTGCCGCAGAAGCGGGTTGCTATCGTAACCGACATTACTGTGGCGCCTCTTTACCTGGAAAAGCTGCGTGACGCGTTGGAAAGTCACGACATTACGACCGTTCCAATTATTCTTCCCGATGGGGAGCAGCACAAGAATTGGCAAACGTTGAATCTTATTTTTGACGCCCTTCTTGCATCGCGTTGTGAACGTAGTACGCCCATCATTGCGCTGGGCGGCGGGGTGGTAGGTGATTTAGCCGGGTTTGCCGCGGCAACGTATCTGCGTGGAGTGCCATTTATTCAATTTCCAACCACATTGCTGGCGCAGGTTGATTCATCGGTGGGCGGCAAGACAGGCATTAACCATGCTCTCGGGAAGAATATGATCGGAGCTTTTTATCAACCGCAGGCTGTCGTCGCGGACAACACGACGCTCGATACGTTGCCTGAGAGAGAGTTACGTGCCGGCATCGCCGAGATCATAAAATATGGTCTCATCCGCGATTCCGGTTTTCTGGAATGGATCGAGGGGAACATGGCTCGGCTTCTTATGCGAGAGTCTAAAGTACTGATGGAGGCAATACGACGCAGTTGCGTGAATAAAGCCGAAGTCGTGGCAGCCGACGAGCGCGAAAGTGGGGTTCGGGCACTGCTCAATCTTGGACATACCTTCGGCCATGCTATCGAAAATGCCGCGGGGTACGGCGTGTGGCTGCACGGTGAAGCGGTAGCGGCCGGCACGATATTGGCGGCCGAGTTGTCTCAGCGCATGGGATTGATCAGCCAAAGCGACGTGCAGCGGATTCGCAATATCTATCGACAGGCTGGTCTACCAACGGTACCGCCAAACCTCGGCGCTGACAAATACTTGAGCCTGATGGGCTTGGACAAGAAGGTCGAAGGGGGCAGGATGCGTTTTATTTTACTCAACCGCATTGGCAATGCCATAGTGCATTCCAACGTGCCCCCCGCCGTGCTCACCGCAACTCTTCTGGAGTGCACCGCCGATGCGTGAGCTGGCGGCCTATGCGGTATCGGAGGCAAATTCGCGCGGCCGCCGCGTCAGCGAAGAATCTTCACCCGGCCGCACTGCGTTCCAACGTGACCGTGATCGCATTATTCATTCCACTGCGTTCCGCCGACTTGAATACAAGACCCAAGTTTTTGTGAACCATGAAGGAGATCTGTTCCGCAC
>JALYOY010000152.1 GCA_030856655.1 Pseudomonadota bacterium
TTCGGAGACACGCAAGAGGGCGTGGTAGTATTTGACTGGATAGAAAGAAACTCCTCCATCTGCGTGGAATGGGTAACGGTCGTCCTATCGACAGCGCGCGCCATGGGGCTTGGCACCGTATCGCTGCCGCATGGAGACAGCCCGCATGCCAGCCAACTGATCCGGCGCCGCGAATTGCGCCTGGAACCGGACACCACGTTTGCCAATGCGGGGATATTCGACAAAGTTGTCGTACCGAACGAGCTATGCTCTGTGCGCTTTCGCCCGTTTATGGACAATCAAAAGCTTGCCGTCCTGGGCTCGCCGCGCTACTGCGACGAATGGCTTGCCAAACTGGCCACATTGATGCCGCCTTCGCCACTGTTCCGCTCCGGCAGCCAACTCAAAGTTGTCATGTTTCTTAGAAAGAGCAACTTCTCCACATTCTGGGAAGAAGTGGGCGAGGTTGTTCGCATCGTTGCCGGCTTTCCGGGAGTGGAACTGGTCATCAAGCCGCATACGCGCGGCGGCTGGCAGCAATCCTTGACGAGGAACACCTCCCTGCGGCGCCTGCCGAACGTGAGCGTAGCCGGCGACATTCACTCCATCCATCTCATGAACTGGGCAGACGTCATCATCGACCTTGCCACCTCGGTGGTGTTTGAAGCGGTCAAGGCAAAGAAGCCGGTACTGGCGGCCGACTACCTGCATGCGGGACGCTCCGCCCTGGCTGAATTCCTGCCCGAGACCGAACTGCGCTGCCGGGACGACGTCTATAAACAAATTAAAGGATTTCTTAGCCACGGCTGCGACTCCTTTTACATCGAAGCGCACCACCAACGCTTTCTGAAGGAAATGATCGATGTTGAAGGGCCCGACGTATTGCCCCGCTATGTGGCATTGCTGGAGGCGCAAGTGCAGCCCAAGGCCAGCCTGGATCAGATTCAGCCAAATGACCGCGCCGCAAATCTGGCTTATGCGTGATTGTCGGTTTACCGGTGACGAATCTTTGTCAAGCCTCTTCAATACGCCCAAAAAAATTCCGCAGGGCAATAGCGCTCGAAGATAGAATTATCGGTACCTTTGCCTGGCAGGCATAAGCGCTAAAACCGATGGTTACAAAGGAATACGATTTTAAATTGCCAATGAAAAAACTCATAAAGTGGCCAATTAAGGCAATCGTAAATAATTTTAAGTATTTTCGCGATTTGTCACTATATTTACTCACAAGAAAGAGACAAAGCGAAAAGCCTCTAATTAGATATTACAAAGAAGGGTTGATATTGCCAAGTTACGATAGACCTGTATGTTTTTTTTGCAGCTACGATAAAGAAAACGTTGTCAGGGAGAACGTCTACTATTATCTTGAACAGCTTGCGCTGGCGGGATTTGATATCGTATTCATCAGCTCAAGCGACGCGATCTCTGATGCAGATCTCAAGAAATTGTCGGAATGCTGTATAAAAATAATAAGCCGGGAGAATAAAGGATACGACTTTTATAGTTGGAAAACAGGATTGGAGAAATATCCTCAGCATATTTCCCATAAGGGATTATTGTTGGCTAACGATAGCGTTCTTGGGCCGCTTTTCAGCATTAAAGATATCATCGCCAGGCTGGAAAATCATGGCGCTGATATAGTTGGAATGACGGACTGTTTCCTTTTCTATCCGCATTTGCAATCGTACTTTCTCTATTGTAAAAACTCTGTAATTGTTTCTGAAGAGTTCATTGGTTTTTTTAAACGAGTTGATGTTTTGGAACTCAAGATGGCGATCATAAGGAGATATGAAGTTGGTTTTTCCCGATCGCTTGGTCGGCGGTTTAAGCTCTCGGCGCTTTACAACCTGGAGAGCGTCGTGGATCCGGTCCGGTATATTGAAAGGCCAAAGAAGTGGATAGAGCCGACCTCCCACTTCTGGAAGCCTCTCATTACCGAATTCAAATTCCCATTTCTTAAAAAAAGTCTCTTGACCAGGAGAGGTGTAAGTATTGAAAAAATTGCGGCAGCGCTTGCGGAGAGTGGTTCTACCTACGACGTCGATATTCTAACTGATTGGATAGGTCGTCCAGCGTATACGAACATCGATGATCATAAACGAATTTCCAACACTTCTTCAAAAAAAACAATCAGCAGTCCGAAATCGCTGGTGGGATAACCCATAATGACCCCGCATGAGAATAAGCGGGTTTGATCTATCGCGTTAGCCGTTTACTCCGGAAAAATATTAAGAAGTTAAACCGAATATTTCTTCGGCATCGATCCACCTGTTCCATTGCAAATTTACGGTCGTCAACATGTATTCATTTTTCATAAATATTATGTCATGGCTTTTCGCCGCGTTGTATGGGATGAAAGGGGGCTACACAAAAGTAAACGTCAAGGGTCAGTCCATACGTATCGCAGTAGATAATTTGCGGACTCTTCAACGAGCAAAAACTTATTCCATTAAAGAACCGGATACTCTAGATTGGCTTGACAGCTTCGAGCCCGACTCGTGTTTTTTTGATTTGGGTTCGAATATCGGTCAATATTCTTTATATCCCGCCAAGAAATTCGGCAATAAAATTCAGGTGTATGCCTTTGAGCCTCAATGTATCAATTATTACCTGCTCAACAGGAATATATATCTAAACAAGCTTGAGAAAAACATTACGGCCTATTGCGTTGCCATATCCGGACAAAGCGGATTTTCCAAACTGTATATTCCTAAATTTATTGCTGGCGGAAACCGTTCGCAGTTTGGCAAAGAGGACTTGAATACCATGAAGATACCGGCGAATCATATTCAAGGCATGTTCGGTGTAACGTTAGACGATTTATGCGCAAAATGGGGATTACCCTGTCCGAACTACATCAAGATTGATGTCGACGGCATCGAGATTTCCATTATTAAAGGAGCTGAGAATACCCTTAAAAATCCCCAACTCAAGTCTATTATCGTCGAACTAGGAACGACTGAAGAGCAGCAGGAAGCAGTAAAATTGATGGAACAGGCGGGCTTTGGCGTGAAGTTCAAAACCACCAGGAACTGGGGTGAAACCTGTTTTATATTTGAAAGAACGTAGCTTGTGATTTTATTTTTAATTTCCGCGATCAGCAAGCCGACATGCCAAAGCGTTGCCTTATACTGATGCATGAGTGCCAATTTTCCCATTTCTCTTTATGCCAATGAACATTCCCGGTTTAGCGCTTATGTAGGTAGGGTAAAGCGTAGCCCATCAAACCACTGAAGACTGTGTAGAGGTATATTTATCTTTTACTGCTATTAATTTTGGTCATCCTGCACAATGTAAATTAGTGTCAGGACAATACAGACCACGAATCGAAAAGCCGATTCCTGGCCATTCCAGTATAGAGATTGCCACATACAGAACCATTCCGCGCCAATCACCAAAAAGCCGAAAAACCATAGCGCAAAACCGGAAGACAAACCCAGGATAGACAAAAGCTTTACCTGGTTAAACATCTCAGCATCACTGTTAATATGCTTCAGTAATTGCAACGATCCTAAAAGACACAGTACGGCAGTTACGAGCTCGCACAGGATGATAGCTGCATACGCTATGGAGTGCAGAAGAGGTTCAGTCATAGCCCGATGTTTCAAAGCGTTCCCTGGATAAACGGTATCCATCGACATCACATGCTGAACAAACAAGAAGTTTGATTGATAGTCAACAACATTATTAAAAGCCACTACAAAAGCCAGACAGCCAATACCGGATATCAAAAGAATTTTGCTGGCTCGGACCGATAGAGATTTTTTCATTATTTCAAACTTCACTTAAAGCTTCACTTGGCATAGAACCTTGGCAGGTCCAGGCAAAAGCGCCCGGCTTCTTTTATGTCACCTGTTCAATATGGCATCTAACGCTTTATTGATGGGCTGACACCTACGCTTCACTTTCGGTTTTGCGGACACCGCGCATATTTAGTGAAGCCAGGGCAACCTGGAGGCCAATAACCGCGAACGCTTGGGCGTGCCATCCCCAGATCACCCATAGGAGGTTGCTGACGAGAGACAGCAAAAATCCCAAGTGGCGCTTGCCCGTGGACTGAGAAGTTAGTAACCAGACCGAGAATATATTAACTATCATTGCAGGCCATTGTACTAGCGAAAAATAATCCATATTAGTTTAAACCCCCTCACAGAAACGATTTGCGAAATGATGTATTCGGCCGATACTTCTCGATTGCTTTAATTCACCCGTACCGCGAGGGTTCGCCATTATAAAAGACCTTTGTCGAGCGCCGAAGGTTATTAGGTTTGCCCATTTGTTATCCGCAGATGAGATCAGGTTGCCGGTTTCGTGCGCAATCGCACATACAAAAGATCGGATTTAGCGCATAAATTATAAATAATTGCGGGTGGATCGCGCGGCATTTTTTGTCTTTCGCAAAATTACAACTTAATCTTTTCAGTTGCCTCAGTTACATGACATCGAATCTTGCTGGATCAAATTATGGCTACTGCTAGTCGAGCGCTATGGAAAGGTGCTATCAGTTTTGGGTTAGTCCATATACCCGTAGCGCTTCATTCCGCGACTTCGGAGGAAGGGCTGAATTTTGACTGGCTGGACAAACGCACCATGGATCCCGTCGGCTACAAGCGTATTAATAAAAAAACCGGCAAAGAGATTGACAGGGAAAACATCGTCAAGGGAATCGAATATGAAGATGGTCAATATGTCATTCTGAGCCAGGAGGAGATCGCCGCGGCGTATCCAAAGACCACGCAAACGATCGAGATCGAAACATTTGTATCTAATGCCGACATTCCTTTTTTTTATCTGGAACGGCCCTATTATATTGTTCCAATCAATAAGGGAGCCAAGGTTTACGCCTTGCTACGCGAGGCCCTTCGTCAGACACAGCGTATCGGTATTGCTCGTGTGGTCATTCAGACCAAACAGCATCTTGCAGTTCTCGTGCCATCCGGACCGGTATTAGTGTTGAACTTGCTGCGCTGGGGAAACGAGATTCGTCCTTGGGAGAATCTGGACCTTCCGGCTGAAGGTGTTAAGGCAGCGGCTATTACAGAAAAAGAATTGAAAATGGCCGAGCAATTGATAAATGACATGAGCTCGACGTGGGATCCTGAAAACTACCGCGATTCCTTCAAGGATGAGATCATGAAGCTCGTGCAGCAGAAAGCTGAAACTGGCGATATGCAGTTTGTGGTTCAACCCGAGCAAGCAGAAACACCTCGCGGCGCCCAAATTCTTGACCTTACCGAATTGCTCCAGCGCAGCCTGAAGAGGGGGGAGAAGGATGATCACGCGAAGGCGCCAGCCAGAAAATCAACTAAGGCAGATACAGAAAACACATCGACCGCGGCCGGAGGGTCGCGCAAGCGCCGGGTAATGTAAGATATGGCAAAGCCGGATTTACTAAAGGCCTATCGGGCCAAACGCAATTTTTCAATAACGTCCGAACCGACTGGAATCGCCAAAAGGGGTAAAAGTACCGGGGCGATGTTGTCGTTTGTCATCCAGAAGCATTGGGCGACCCGCTTACATTATGACTTCAGACTTGAGCTCGATGGAACAATGAAGAGTTGGGCGGTGCCGAAAGGACCCAGCTTCGATCCCCACGATAAACGGATGGCAGTTCATGTCGAGGATCATCCCATTTCATATAATAGCTTCGAAGGTCAGATTCCACCCGGGCAGTATGGTGCGGGTAAAGTTATTGTTTGGGACAAGGGAACCTGGATTCCCCTGGAGGATCCGCATAGGGGTTATCGTGAGGGCAAGCTGAAATTCGAACTGCGAGGGCACAAGTTAAAGGGTCATTGGGCATTGGTTCGCATGAAAAATATGGAGGAGAAAAGGCAGGAGCCCTGGCTGTTAATTAAAGAGAAGGATGAGTATGTCCGGTCCTCAAGCGAATATAGTGTTGTGGATGAGATGCCCGACAGTGTCCCCAAACTGGGATCTGCGGGGATTTCAAAACTTGCCGCGGTGGCGAACAATGCACGGCCATCCAAAAGAAATATACTTTCCCATTTGCCGAGCGGCGCGGTAGAAGCTGATCTTCCCCGAACTCTGCAACCCCAGCTTGCAACCCTGGTAGACGCGCTTCCAAGTGACCCTGCTGAATGGGTCTATGAAATCAAGTTCGATGGATATCGAATACTGACCAGAATAGATGGCGGGAAAATACAATTATTCACCCGCAATGGGAATGACTGGTCCCACAAGTTGCCTGATCTGGTAAAAGCAATAGGAAAAATGCACTTGAGACCTGGTTGGCTGGATGGCGAAATCGTCGTGTCAGACGAGAACGGCATTCCGGACTTTCAGGCCTTGCAGAATGCCTTTGACACTTCCCGGACGCAGAGCATCATTTACTATTTATTCGATATACCTTTCTATGATGGGTATGATCTAAGGGCTGTCACCCTTACTGAGCGACGGGAATTTCTGAAAACATTCTTTAAAACACCGCCTCCGAAATTGGTGCGCTTCAGCGAGACCTTTGACGCCCCGGGCGGCGATATTGTTGCGTCAGCATGTCGCATGGGGCTGGAAGGCGCTATCGGCAAACGCAAGACGGCAATGTATGTCTCGCGCCGCTCGCCCGACTGGATAAAGCTCAAGTGCAGCCAGCGGCAGGAATTCGTTATCGGTGGCTACACAGACCCGCAGGGCTCCCGCATAGGTATAGGCTCGCTTCTGCTCGGCTTTTACGATGATGACAAAATGCTTCGGTATGCTGGCAATGTAGGCACAGGATTTAGCGATAAAACGCTTCACGACCTAAAGGCGAAATTGGGCAAAGTCGCGGCCACCCATAGCCCTTTTATCAGCGCGACCAGTATCGGCAAAAAGGCTCATTGGGTTCGGCCAATATTGGTGGCTGAAGTCTCCTTCGGGGAATGGACGCGCGATGGCCATATTCGTCACTCGATCTTTCACGGCTTGCGCACCGACAAGAAAGCCGGGGTTGTCACGCGCGAGAAGCCGGTGCATCCAAGCGACGTAAAACCTGCGAAAATGACTGCGATTCCCCCTTCTTTGCGGGTAACGCACCCTGCACGGGTGATTGACCCGTCCAGTGGATTCACCAAAATAGACCTCATACGCTATTACTCGCTAGTGGCTCCTTTGATGCTGGAGCATGTCAGAGGAAGGCCGGTATCGCTCGTACGTGCGCCTGACGGGATTGCGGGCCAGCTGTTTTTTCAAAAGCATTGGGAAAAGGAGAATATGCCAGGGGTTGCTCAGCTCAATCCCGCGTTGGACCCGGAGCATGAACCGTTGCTGGAAATTTCAACGGCTGAGGGGCTTCTGTCTGCCGCTCAAATGAACGTCATCGAATTTCACACCTGGAACGCTACAAAGAATGCTATCGGCAAACCTGATCGGATGACATTTGATCTGGATCCCGGAGAGGGAGTACATTGGTCGTCCATGCAGGAATCGGCGCAACTTGTTCGCGTGTTTCTTAACGAGCTGGGGCTGGAATCTTTTCTCAAAACCAGCGGGGGAAAGGGTTTGCATGTCGTCGTTCCAATCAAAAGGCTACGGGGGTGGGACACTGTCAAGGATTTCTCCCAAGCCATTGTCCAACACCTCGCTACAACTATACCGCAGCGTTTTGTCGCGAAAAGCGGGCCGAGTAATCGTGTTGGAAAGATCTTTATTGACTATTTGCGCAACGGTTTTGGCGCAACTACCGTGTCCGCCTGGTCAGTTCGTGCGCGTCCGGGTTTGGGCGTATCCGTTCCTGTAGGATGGGAAGAACTGGAGTCGCTCACCAGCGCCAGCCGCTGGTCGGCCTCCAATATTCACGATCGCCTGGATAAAGGCAATGGGCCATGGACAGGCTATGAGGCTGCAAAGCGGTCGATATTGCCGGCAATGAAAATATTAGGATTCCAGCCCGCAGCAGCTAAGTGACAGCCATGAGACCGTGACTGCAACAGGCGAATCGAGCGGCCGAGCATCCTACATCTTTCATCACGCTGTTTTATTTGGATTGCTCTTTTTCGCGCAAATGCACGGAAGCTCTCTCTACCGCTTCGACAGCTTGCTGGATATGTCCTTCCTTAGCTTCGACAATGGCTTCTTCCATTTCCTCAAAGACCTCCTTATCGTGCTCCGCCTTCTGGTGTTCCCCATATATGGGGTTTTGAAGATGGGTGTAAGGATGGTCTTTGTTCTGCTCGATCAGTTCTTTTTTGGCCTGCTCGGTATGACTGGCCACCCCAGCCGCGCTACCTTCATTCCCGCTTTTAATCGCTTCCTGTAGATGTTCTTTAGCCTTTTTGCCACGATCTTCTTCTGCATGAACTAGTACAATGCTTGCGGCAAAAATTAGGCCTGCCAGCATGCAGCAAACGCAAGTTTTTATTGAATCGCCCATGGTTGTTGATTAAAGCATATTCGACATTTGAAAACCGCTTCCAACACTGCTCGGTCTCGTGAAATCGATGAGGTCCAGCCAATGGCGCTGGCCGTACGTAGTATTTGAATCATACGTTAATTCGAATTATATGGAAAAGCATCGCCCTTAAGGCTTGATACCGGTAACGATGCTGTAATATCCGAAAGCGGGATATGCCTGAATGTCGCGAAATCCCGCGTCCTTCAGCATCTGCGACAACTCAGGAGCTGAGTATGACCTTCCCTCTGTCCACCCCATCATCAGCATACTATATGCCGCAGATGCGAAAGGCCCGGTTTTTTCATCGTTATAGAGCACGTCATGGATAATAATACGTCCACCTGGCTCAAGGTTACCGAAACTCTTCTCCGTGAGAAACTGGCCTCTCTCTGTAGGCCAATCGTGGTAGATATTGGAATAAAAATGTAGATCGGCTCTGGGAAACGGATCATTCCACATGTCGGCAACATGAGTCTTTATGCGGTTCTGCAAATTGTGCCGGACGATGAACTCTTGAGCGACCTCGCATATCGGCGCCAGATCCAGAATCAGCGCGCATAAATCCGGCAATTTTAAGGCCGCGCCGATGGAATGCGCTCCTGACCCTCCGCCGATATCCAACATTATCCGGTGGCTGTCAAGATTTAGGGTATTTGGCCAGGTAGTGGCTAGTGTCATGCTGATGCTGTGCATTCCCCGGGTGAATCTGCGTGCAAGTTCGGCTTGCTCTTCATGAGATTTGTAAATATCGCCGCCTCCGTAGGCCTGAGGAGAATTCGTGAGCACCGCCCGCTCGAGGTTGGCATAGGAAAATACCTCGGAATTGTCGATCATCATATCCCAGAAGAAACCGAAGTAGCTGGGGCTCTTTTCGAGAAGATAATCTTCTGAGCATGCGGTAAGGGAATAACGCTCATCCTGCAGCGAAAGAAAGCCCAACGCCGTGGCGGCTGTCAAGATCGCCTCGGCGGGACGAGGCTGAATATTTAGCATCTCGCAAATTTCGGGAAGTGTCCGCGCGCCGTCTGCGAGCAACGAAAAAAGTTTTAACCTATGGGCTATCAGTAATGCCGGGTATCCATAAACCGCGAACGCAACGTCCCATAAAGGCCGATCGTCCGATCGGGGCCGCTGGGTATTTACAGACATTTGTGGGATCATAAAAATGCTCTTTTACCGTAATTGATTAACTTGGCAAGATAATGGTTGTAGGAGTTTAAGGGAATGTTGTTTTTCCCCTCTCGGAATTGCTATCAAGGCCTTGGCAGCAACGACGCCAGAAATCGCCTGGTATCGGCTTCCTGCTGCATGCTGAATTTCGAGATCATGTCTCTGTTCCGGTTCACGTCGTACTGGACACCCAAATAATAGAGAAGCTTTCCTCCTCCATCGAAAAGCGGGGTGAGCGTCAGGTGGTTAAAAAAAAGCTCTCCGTTCTTCCGATAGTTACGAATCGTTACTTCGATAGGCTGACTATTTTCGATAGCCTCCTTCATCGCGAAACGAGCCTCCTGTTCCCGATCTCTTCCCTGGAGAAAACGGCAGTTGCGTCCTAGGATCTCCTCCGGGGGATATCCGGTCATTGCCGCGAATTGCTTATTAGCATAAATGATGGGCGTATCTTTCTGATCCGGATCTACCAGCGTGATACCGTTAACGGATCCGTCCAGTATTTGGGATAAGATCTGTGGAATCAATCCGGGGTCTTTTTCAACCACAAAGGTCATTTTTTTCTCCTGGATAATCTAATAATCAAGGGCTTCTTGAAGCCGGCGCACATTTATTGGCTTCCGTTAATTGTTTCAAGTTCCTCACCGTCCGTTCCGCACCTTCCTGAATTACCACGCGGATCAACTTCTCGAATGGACGCATAAAGATCTGGATTTCACTCAACTCAAAAGTAAAAATCAACTCAGCCGATCGCCCGGAGTTAATACTCTGAAGCTCATAGGTGCAGCGAAAGGGATCTGAGATACCGGCAAAGCCCAAGCATTTGTTTGGTTCATAAATGTTAATGGTAAAACTAGTTTCCGTACGACGCCCCTGATCAACCCGCACCTGCCTTGCTCTGGTCCCTAATTTCAAGGGGCCATCAGTAATTCTTTCAAGTTCGACCACCTCGGGAGACCATTTCGGATAATTTTCGAAAAATCCGTCTCCCAGGTATCTGAATATTGCAACTGGCGGACACTCGATTAAAATCCTCGCCTTCGCAACCACGGGTTCTTTGGAGCCTAAATTGAACATGCTTCATGCTCTCGCTTTCTCAGCC
>JALYOY010000153.1 GCA_030856655.1 Pseudomonadota bacterium
CCTGACAATGACTGTCGCACTCAAGCCGTCGCCGGCCAGTAACGGGATAGATGATACGCAGTTCAATGAGTTCGACGAGGCGATTGTCCATGGAGCGCTGGCACGGCTGATGCTATCACCCAAGAAGCCCTACACCAGCGTTCAATTAGCTGCGTACCATCAGCAGCAGTTCGCCATCAAAACAGCCGCGGCGGGAATGCGGGTAGCCAGAAGCTACACCCGTGCGTCATTGCGAACCGCGATCTCGCAACGGGGATAAAAATGGGACTTAAGTTCTCGAATTTCGGCAAGGCCGTCGTCAGTTCCGCGCCCGACGGCACAACAGGGTTGAGTTTCACAGTCGAAGCAGGAAAAGGCCTTCTCTTTCCATCGCTCAACGCGGGAGATTACTTCTACGCGATCTTCAAGGATGCTTCCGGCAACCGTGAGGTGGTGAAGGTCGAAGCGCGCGGCATGGACAGCCTCACCATTGCAGCGGACGGACGGGGACTGGATGGCACCACGGCCAGAACCTGGGCGGCTGGCGATTACTTTGTAGCAGGCTTGACGAACGCAGCGCTGGAAGAATCACTATCCAATGCCAATCTCATTGCCCTTGGTGCGCTGGCGACATCCGCCGACAAGCTGCCGTATTTTACGGGATCGGGCGCGGCCGCGTTGAGCGGGTTATCTTCCTTCATTCGGACATTCCTGGATGATGCCGACGCTGCTGCGGCAAGAGCAACGCTCGGCGCCGCTCCATTCGACATCATCCCGGCAGGCTCAGTTACAGATTGGTTTCAGGCTGCCGCTCCAGCTGGCTGGACACAGGTAACCACGCACAACAACAAAGCGATGCGAATCGTATCCGGCACAGGTGCCGGTACAGGGGGCTCGGTAGCGTTTACGGCCGCTTTCGCGTCACAGGCAGTCGTGGGGTTCAACAGTGCGACTACTCTGACTGAGTTTCAGATTCCTGTTCATGCTCACACAGGCGGTATGGATACAACTGTAAATACCATTACGGGCGGCCCTACTGGTTTTTTCGTGCATCAAAACACTCAGCCGTTGCCGTACACAGGGCTGACCGGCGGCGGCGGTTCGCATAATCACGCCTTCACCGGCACGGCCATTAATCTGGCTGTGCAGTATATCGATATGATTTTGGCAAGCAAGGATTAGAATGGAAATCAAAATTGCAGAGTGCCCGCTGGGGGCCAAGTGCGAAGAGGTTAAAACAGAAAATGGGAAGCCGGTTATCTACCGTTGCCCCTGGTATGTGCAAGTTCACGGCGTTGACGTTAACACCGGGCAGCAAATCGATAATTGGGGATGCGCCATTGCGTGGATGCCCGTCCTGATGATTAACACTGCCAACGAGTCGCGTAAAGGCGTAGCGGCTACCGAATCGTTCCGCAATGAAATGATGAAACAGGGAACGCAGACGCAACAGGTACTGCGCGTCGCGGCGCAGCAGGCATTATTGCAAGGGGAGGGCAGGGCATGCGAGTAACGATTATTCGAGACGATGGCGTTGTCGGGGTCAACGGGCTATTTAGGCCGATCGACTTATCGTCATTGCCCAAAGGCATTCGAGCGGTGCAGTGGAACGGCGCAAGCGGACACATCGAATATGCCGAATACACCAAAGCCGCAAATACACCTTTGGAGACAATTGCGGATTTCCAGTGTTTCATTGACCGCTGGATCGCCGCTGCGCCGCAACCGCCCGCACCGCCAACCGTTGCCGAGATGAAAACCGCAGCGGTCAACCGTATCAATGCCGCATACGGCGCTGCTGTGGTGGCCACGACGGCAGGTTATCCGGAGGATGAGGTTAAAAGCTGGCCGAGGCAGGAAATGGAGGCTCGTGCGTGGCTATTGGATTCCAGCGCCGCTACGCCGTGGATTGACCGTGCGGCGGCAGGACGCGGCATAACCAAGGCTGAACTGATAGACAGGATCACAGCAAATGCCGCTTTGTTTGCCGCATTACACGGCGAGCTTACCGGCAAGCGTCAGAAATTGTGCGATCAAATTACCTTGCTCGGCGATAGTCTGATGCAAGAGCAATTGAACGCAATTCGATGGTAAGTCAGAGATTTTTCAATAAGGCCGCTTAGCGGCCTTTTTTTATGGGGGTTTGATATGACCATGTTCCAGCGCAAGCGTATCAGAGATATCCAGGAAGAAATGGATAGGCAAAATGCAGCGGCCGACGCGGGTGCTGACCGATTGCTTGATAAATTGAAGGCATCCAAGTGGACGGCAGGAGCGCTGCTGCTGGGCGCTGCCGCCGTCGTGATTATCGTCTTGTGGAGCCTGTTCTGATATGGACGACGGAGACGACAATGCCAGCGACAGTGGCTCCCGGCGAGAGAGGCGTCGCGGGCCTTCCACCTCGACGTTATCTTTTGGCGGAATTGTTGCAATAGCGGGTCTCCTTGCATCGGGTGTTGCGACATATAACGCTGTGCAAAACGATATTGCCACATTAAAGCGCGGTGAACTGTATCAGGAGAGGACCAATGAACGCATGAGCGAAGAGCTTAAAACAGCAAAAGTCGAGCAGCGGGAAACGATGAAAGAATTCAACGAGAAGCTGGACCGGATTATCGAGCAGTGGCCCCACGGGAGAAAGCAATGAGATACCTGGCCGGAGTCATGTTCCTGGCGTCCTGCGCCATGCTGACGCCCACGCCGGTCGAGGATCAGGCCGTTGAACAGCCTGCCCCTGTGGCCAGCCCGGAGGTTAATGCGGAACCATCGGAGAACACGCCGGAGGTCCGCAAGCCGAAGCCCAAGCCAGCGCCCCCGCCTGCCCCTCCATCGCCGCCCCCCACCGGCATCTCATCCTGTGCCAATTTGAATGCGGGGGATTTGAAAGAAACCATAAAGGCGAAGCTTGACTGCATTACGGAGAACGCCAAATGACATCGATGTCCGACTGGAAAGGATGCCGGAAAAATGGAAAAGCGGATAGGCGAAAAATTGGGGGACGCGAAAAATGATTAACCCATCCGCAACACAAATCCGGCAAGCCAGGTCTGCAATCGCTGTAATGGTGCTGGCGGCCTCGACGCTTGTGGGAATCGCCGTGCATGAAGGTTACAAGGATGACGCCTACATTCCAGCAGCAGGCGATGTGCCGACTATCGGATTCGGCACTACCGCCGGTGTCAGGATGGGCGATAAGACGACACCAGCCCGCTCGCTGGTGCGGTTGCTCGATGAAGTCGAGGGCGTTTATGCCGCCGGGGTGAAAAAATGCGTCACCGTTCCGCTGTACCAGCATGAGTACGAGGCGTATGTAAGCCTGGCTTATAACATCGGGGTTGCGGCATTTTGCCGCAAGGCAAAGCCCGGCAAAATGCCCAATCTGATTGATCTGATCAATGCCGGGAAATATGCGGAGGCCTGCCAGCGCATTGAGGCGTTCAAATACGGGCCAGGCAGAAAAGTATTGCCGGGGCTGGTAAAAAGACGGGCGGAGGAGCGGGCGCTGTGTGAAGGAGGAGAGTCGCATCAGTCTTCAGAGCTGGCGCAAAATTGAGGGTTTTTTGAGTGGCTACGTTCAGAATCGCCGGTTTCTCCGGCCTCGTCCCGAGGCTGGCAAAACAGCTGCTTGCACCTAACCAGGCGCAGGTTGCTACGAACTGCATACTGACCTCCGGCGACTTGCGTCCAAGAAATGGCTTGCTGCCGGTCTTTTCCCCGGTTATCGGCAATGACATAAAATCCATGTTCCGCATGGAAAAGGACGGTAGCGAAAAGTGGCTGGCGTGGGAAGTCGATGTTGACGTGGCGCGCTCGCCTGTTGCGGGAAATGCCTCCAGGCGTTTCTACTACACCGGCGAAGGTGAGCCGCGCACGTCGGATTACGACATGGCCACGGCTGGCGTCGGGCCTTATCCTGCCGCCTGCTACGTATTGGGCGTAACGCCCCCGTTAACAGCGCCGACCGTCACGCCTTCCGGCGGTGTCGGGTCAACCGTAACGCGTTCCTACGTTTATACCTTCGTTACACGATGGGGGGAGGAATCGAAGCCGTCTCCGGCCTCCATGACTACTACCGGAA
>JALYOY010000166.1 GCA_030856655.1 Pseudomonadota bacterium
ACCTTCACCTTCCCGAAGGCGCACCGCCTTCAACTGTTGGATTTAGTTTAGAAAGGGTTCCGAAAGGAAAGCATGGCTTTAGGAAGTACAGGTGAAAGTTGCAGGCCTGTCTCCACCAGGAGACAGAGAATATTCATTTCGCTTCAAGAAGTTGATAATAGTTAAAAAGATCTTTGTCAATAAACGGCGACATCGCTGCCCTCTTTTCATAAAGGTATTTTTAATCAACTTATTGTTTCTGAGGGTTATTCCATCTGGCATAACAAATGCTTCTTCTCTCTGCCGGTCGCATATCTGGTACTGGATAGGAGGTTCTGCGATAGGGCTTTGAGAGATTTAAATTCACTAAGAGTTGTAAACCGATTTTTGTGAGCCGCGTTAGTCCATACCTAACCTACTCCTTGCACAACTGCACTTATGCTGGCCTGCGCGAACACGAATACCGGGTACATTAATAAAAAAGACATCAAGTTTCTTGAATTCCGGCATCTTAATGGCCCAAACATCTGGACTTATTACCCGGTTCTTGAGGCAACCGTCGATATCGGGGAGCTTGAAGATTTTCCATCCAACACCATCCCAGGCTTCTACGAACGGCTGTATTCCTGGCTTCCCACCCTGATTGAACATCGCTGCAGCTATGAAGAACGCGGCGGCTTTCTGCGCCGGGTCAAGGAAGGTACCTGGCCAGGCCACATTCTCGAACATGTTGCGCTTGAATTGCAAAACCTCGCTGGTATGCCAGGCGGTTTTGGTAAAGCCCGTGAAACTTCTCGACGTGGCGTGTACAAGGTAATTGTTAGTGCCTGGCAAGCAGATGTAACACGGAGTGCTTTACATACGGCCAGGGAGTTACTGCTTGCGGCGATGGAACCCCTGCAATCCCGTGACGAGCCCTATGATGTCAAGGGTGCAATCAAGCGCCTGCGCGACATGGTTGATTCGCTCTGGCTAGGCCCATCGACCGCGTGTATTGTTGAGGCGGCTGTCGGCCGCAGCATTCCCGCCACCCGCCTGCTTGCAAAAGGCAATCTCGTACAGCTCGGGTATGGCGTTCAGAGCCAGCGCATCTGGACAGCTGAGACGGACCGCACTCCTGCAATCGCAGAAAGTATTTCGCGTGACAAGGATCTGACCAAGACCCTGCTGCGGTCCTGCGGTGTGCCTGTCCCCGAAGGCCGTGTCGTCAGTAGCGCTGAGGACGCCTGGAAGGCTGCGGAAGACATTGGCGTACCGGTTGTTGTCAAGCCATGCGACGGCAACCACGGACGCGGTGTCTTTATCGAGTTGACCAGGCGCGAAGAGGTCGAGTCGGCTTATCACGTAGCATTGCAGGAAGGTGAAGGTGTCCTGGTCGAGCGCTACATTCGCGGAACTGAACACCGGCTCCTGGTCGTTGGCGGCCGCCTCATTGCCGCCAGCCGCGGCGACTCGGTGTCGGTGACCGGCGACGGCAAGTCAACCATTGCCGGCCTGATCGGGCACCAGATAAATTCGGACCCGCGCCGCGGAGCGACGGAAGATCATCCGCTCAATGTGGTTAGCCTGGATAGCGCTGCGAGAATGGAGATTGCGCGCCACGGCTACACCAGCAACTCGGTGCCCCCGGCCGGCTTCGAAGTTCTGATTCAGCGAAATGGTAATCACGCTTTCGACGTTACTGACGAGGTGCATCCGAGCATCGGCGCGACCGCCTCGCTAGCCGCTCGCGTTGTCGGCCTGGATATTGCCGGCATCGATCTTGTTGCCAGTGATATTTCACGTCCGCTTACCGAACAGGGCGGAGCCATCGTCGAGGTCAATGCCGGTCCCGGCCTGCTGATGCACATTAAACCCGCCGTCGGCACACCTCGCCCCGTTGGCAAAGCCATTGTCGATCATCTCTTCCCGAACCATGACGATGGCCGAATCCCGATTGTGGGTATCACTGGCAGCTACGGTAAAACCGCAGTAGCACACCTTGTCGCACAGTTGCTTACCCTTTCCGGCAAACATACAGGACTGACTTGTAGTGATGGGTTCTACCTCGACCGCAGGCAGGTCCACAACGGCGACCACGGTAAATGGGAGTCGGCCCACCGCATCCTGATAAATCGTTCGGTAGAAGCTGCAGTTTTTGAAAACGGCATCGATGCGATCCTCAATGAAGGGCTGGCCTATGACCGCTGCCAGGTCGGCGTCATTACCAATGTTGAGTTAGCCCGGCATTACGGCCGCAACGATATTGAAACCCCCAGGCAGGTTTTCAACATACTGCGCACTCAGGTGGACTTGGTGCTGCCTACGGGTGCCGCGGTGCTCAATGCCAAAGAAACGATGCTCGTAGAAATGGCTGCGTTATGTGATGGCGAAGTCATTTACTTCAGCCTCGTTCCCGAGCTACCGGCGGTCAGTGAGCATCGAGCACGCAATGGCCGCGCCGTGGTCATTCGCGATGGAGAAATTCTACTTGTTACCGGCTCCAGCGAATTGCCCTTGTCTAGACTGGCCGATATTCCGCAGGCCAATGGCGGACATGGAATCCCGAATGTTGAGAATATCCTGGCGGCAGTGGGAGTTGCATGGGCGCTTGGTATCGCGCCTGCTCTCATCCGTGCCGGGATAGCGACTTTGAGAATGGGGCAGTCAGCAGTTGACCGAAAAACAAGCCATCAACGCTTTCGGACTGAGAGGCGAGAAACTTTAGGAGAACTGTAAATGAAAGTATCAGGCATCCGTGCACTGCGCGGTCCCAATTTGTGGAGCCGTCAAACGGCCATGGAAGCCATTGTTTCTCGCAGCGAAACTGAATGTCTCGTTGGCAAAATGCCGAATATCCTGGGTAGGATGCGCGAACAATTTCCGCAAATAGATCTGAGCAAGTCCGCCCACCATGGAACGGTGACCATGGCGCACGTTCTTGAACGTGCCACGCTTGGCCTGCAAGTGCTGGCTGGTTGCCCGGTGACCTTCAGCAAGACAATTCAAACGCTGGAAACCGGCGTTTATCAGGTCATTGTAGAGTACAGCGAAGAAGCGGTAGGCAGGCTCGCTATCGAGTTTTCACAAAACCTATGCCGTGCGGCGGCCGAGGATATTTCCTTCGATCTGACCCATGCGGTAGGTCGTCTGCGCGAACTGAATGAAGAAATATGCCTTGGGCCAAGCACGAGCGCAATTGTCGGTGCCGCTGTCGCGCGAGGGATTCCCTTCCGCCGGTTGACTGATGGAAGTATGGTGCAATTTGGTTGGGGTAGCCGGCAGCGACGCATTCAGGCCGCTGAAACCGATCTGACCGGTGTTGTTGCTGAATCGATTGCACAGGATAAAGAACTTACCAGGATGCTACTGAGTGCCGCCGGCATTCCCGTTCCGTCAGGCCGGCCGGTAACGAATGCGGAGGATGCATGGGCCGCAGCCTGCGAAATCGGCGGCCCGGTCGTCGTCAAGCCGCGCGATGGCAATCAGGGAAGGGGCGTCGGCGTGAATCTGACAAGTCGCGGACAGCTGGAAGCAGCTTATGCGGTAGCGGCTGAAATCAGCGACGAAGTCCTGGTTGAGCGTTACATTCCAGGTCAGGACTATCGTATGCTGGTGGTCGGCAATAAGTTGACTGCAGCCGCGCGGCGGGACCCGCCCCAGGTTATTGGCGACGGAATTCACACCATTAGCCAGCTGGCGGATAAGGTCAATAGTGACCCGCGACGCGGTGAGGGTCATGCCAATTCTCTGACAAGAATACATCTCGATGAAATTGCTCTCGCCCATCTGGCAACCCAAGGTCTGACGACAGAGTTCATACTGCCTGAAGGTGCTCGCGTTTTCCTACGCAATAACGCAAATCTTTCCACCGGGGGTACAGCTACCGATGTTACCGATGACGTTCATCCCGAACTCGCCGCATGCGTGGAAGCCGCTGCACAGATGATCGGGCTCGACA
>JALYOY010000177.1 GCA_030856655.1 Pseudomonadota bacterium
CCACCATCAACGCCAGCGCTCGCTCCACGCCAATGGCAAAACCACACGCTGATGCGGCCTTGCCGCCGATCTGTTCCACCAGTCCATCATACCGTCCGCCTGCACATATTGTGCCTTGCGCCCCGAGCTTGCCGGTAATCCATTCGAATACGGTGCGGTTGTAATAATCCAGCCCTCTCACCAGTCGCGGGTTGATCTCAAAGTCTATTCCCTGGTTACGCAGGATTCGCTGCAATTCCTCGAAATGTGCTAACGAGTCCTCATCCAGGTCATCCTGCAACCGTGGAGCACCGTCAATAATTTCGCTCATTTCGGAATTCTTGCTGTCGAGTATTCGTAATGGATTGCTGTGTAACCTTCTGCGTGCATCAACGTCGAGCTTACCGAGGTGCCCCTCCAGATAATTGATCAATCGCGCCCGGTGCAAGACACGGGATTCGGTGCTGCCAAGGGTGCTAATTTCCAGGCGCACATCCGAAATACCCAATTTTCTCCATAATTCGGCGCACATGATAATGAGTTCGGCGTCGATATCCGGACCGGCATATCCCAGCGCTTCCACGCCGACTTGATGAAACTGCCGATAACGTCCTTTTTGCGGGCGCTCATGGCGAAACATCGCGCCGGAATAGTACAGTCTTTGCGGCCCTGTATAGAGCAAATTATGCTCCAGTACTGCGCGTACACAGGAAGCGGTTCCTTCCGGTCGTAATGTCAAACTGTCGCCGTTGAGTCTGTCTGAAAAAGAGTACATCTCTTTCTCGACAATGTCGGTAACAGCGCCGATGGAACGTACGAATAGATCGGTCTGCTCGACAATCGGCATGCGGATGTTACGATAACCATACGCCGCCATCCAGTCACGCACAGTCTGCTCAAAAAACTCCCAAAGGTATATCTGATCAGGCAGGATGTCGTTCATCCCACGGATGGCCTGAATGATTCTAGGCATTGACTGATTTCTTCGGATATTTCATCTGCACATATTCATCGACGATCTGACGGAACTCTCCGGCAATATTATCGCCTTTTAAAGTCACGGATTTCTGCCCATCCACATAAACCGGGGCCACCGGCCTTTCTCCCGAGCCGGGCAGGCTGATGCCGATATTGGCGTGCTTGCTTTCTCCTGGACCGTTGACCACGCAACCCATCACCGCCAGCGTCATATTCTCCACGCCATCATATTCTTCGCGCCACACCAGCATCTGGCTGCGCACGTAGCCCTGAATACTTTCAGCCAACTCCTGAAAATATGTGCTGGTAGTACGCCCGCAACCGGGACAAGCCGCTACCAGCGGCACAAAGGCGCGCAAACCCGTCGTTTGCAAAATTTCCTGTGCTACCACTACTTCACGGGTACGATCACCGCCTGGCTCCGGCGTAAGCGATATGCGTATGGTATCGCCTATTCCCCCAAGAAGCAGTACGGACAGCGCGGCGGTAGAGGCGACAATTCCTTTGGAGCCCATGCCCGCTTCGGTCAATCCAAGGTGCAAGGCATAGTTGCAACGCGCCGCCAGATCACGGTAAACGGCAATCAGATCCTGTACGCCGCTTACCTTGCAAGACAATATAATCTGATCGCGGCCTAATCCAATCTCTTCCGCCCTTGCGGCACTTTCCAGCGCGGAAGTAATCAATGCTTCACGCATAACAAGTACCGCATCCTTCGGATCAGTGGACCGGGCGTTCTCATCCATAATGCGTGCCAGCAGTTCAGGATCGAGGCTACCCCAATTAACGCCGATACGTACCGGCTTGCCATATTTACAGGCCGCTTCGATCAAGATAGAAAACTGCTCGTCGCGTTTTTTACCGTGTCCCACATTCCCCGGGTTGATACGGTATTTGGCCAGCGCCTTGGCGCAATCGGGATATTCGGTCAACAGTTTATGACCGTTGAAATGAAAATCACCTATGAGCGGCACGTGGCAGTCCATGTCGTCGAGACGGGCGCGGATAGCCGGTACCGCTTTCGCGGCTGCGGCGGTATTGACGGTAATGCGCACTAACTCTGACCCCGCGCGCGCGAGTTGCGCCACTTGGACCACGGTAGCAATTTCATTTTCAGTATCGGTATTTGTCATGGATTGCACGACCACCGGTGCACCGCCGCCAACCGTGATCGTACCTACACGGACGCCGACACTGTCTCGGCGTGGCGGGAAAATATTCTGGGACATAGTCATGGTAAGTATAAAATCTTATAAATATGGAAAGTATGAAAGTTCTATTTGAGCGACAGACGTGCCGTTCCGCCATGAGCACTGGTGTAAGGCGTTAGTTCCACCGGCTTGTTATTGTAGACCAGCTTGACTTCCGCGGCATTGCCAATCGCGAGAGAAAATGGCGGCTTGCCGCGTAGCATTTGTTCGGTGCCGCGGGGATTAATCCGTGAAAGGAGTAACTTGCCTCTGCCATCCTTGACTTCAGTCCATGACGCCCCTTCAAATATGAGGTGAAGAACATCTCCTCCGTCCGCCAATTCAGAGATAGCGTTATTTGCCGAGTCGGGAGTAGAGACATTCGCCGAATCGCTGGCAACGACCGCTGGCGCGACTTGCCGGGCCAGCGGTGGAGCAGGAGCCGGAACGCCATGTTTTTGTTCAGCCACCTTTTCTTTAGCGGATGGCGCAGGCTCAGCG
>JALYOY010000275.1 GCA_030856655.1 Pseudomonadota bacterium
GCGCTTCACTTTCTAATACCTGTGATTTTAGTGGTGGCCGATGGACGACAATTGCCCAGGAAATGCTGGCGCCGGCCAGCACCACAAGAATGGGAAGGATGATTTTGAGCATGCCTTTGCTTGTTAATTTTTTCAGCATGCCGTCGTTATTCAAACGCCGCCTCCCAACGCCAAATAGAGATTGATCCGGTTGGTGAGCAATTGGCGTTTGACGGAAAGATGGGCACTTTGTGCATTCAATGTGCTGCGATAGCTGTCCAGCAGTGTAAGAATTTCAATAAGACCGAGCCGATAGGAATAGATAGCTAGTTTACGGCTCGCTTCTGTCTGTTCGACCGCTTTCTTTAAAGCTTTCTCTTGTTCCTGCAACCATTCATCAGCGGCCAGCACCTGCTCTACCTCCCGGAACGCGTTGAGTGCCGTATTCTTGTAAAGGTTAAGGGCTTCCTCCGTGCGAGCCTTGTTCAGGTGAATCTCGCCACGTATGCGTCCGCCGGTAAATAACGGCTGTATCATACCCATCACGACATTCCAGGCGAGCGCGCGAGGATCAATCAGGTCGGTCAATGCTGTACTGCGCGTACCTCCCACCGCAGTCAGAACGATTCGCGGCAGTAATAGTTTCCTCGAACCTAACACGCGAGAATCGGCGGCCAGTAGACGATCGAAAGCGGCAATAAGATCGGGACGCCGCTCCAGCAGCTCGGAAGGCAGCCCGGCAGGTATGCCCGTAGGCGGCTCTGGTAGCGACGGTAGCGCCGAAGCTTCGCCAAGGCGCCCTGCCGGGTAGCGTCCGAGTAGCACTTCCAGACGGCGGGTAACGATCTGGATCTGGTTGCGAGCCTCGCTGAGTTCCGCTTCTGCGGTAGCGAGATCGGTAAGCGCCAGACGCAAATCGAGCGCATTCGTTATGCCGCGTGCAAAACGTCCTCGTACCAGATCCACAATGGTGCGCCGGTCTCCAACCGATTGCGCTGCTACCTCGGACTGAAGCTTGGCCTCGGCAAGCTCGAAATAGCTTTGCGCTATCCGTGCTGCCAACGATAACCGTGCACCACGGAAATCGGCGGCTTCTGCGCTGGCTTCCCGAACAGCAGCCTGTTTTAGGTCGCGGATTCGTCCCCATACATCCATTTCCCAATTGAGGCTAAACATGGCTTGGAATGCACTTAGTGTCGCGGGGCCAAATCCGGATTCGCGAAACTGTACGTGCTGATAATTCGGGGTGAAGAATATCTGAGGCCAAAGAGCACTGCCGTCGATACGTGCCTGAGCCACCGCGGCATCTACCCGTGCCGCCGCCGCTTTCAGGTCATAGTTGTCGGCTAGCGCGCTATGCACCAGCGCGCTCAGATCAGGGTTACCGAACGCTTCCACCCAATGTTCCGGGGTCGGTTGGCTGGATTCGCTGGTTCCGCTCCAATGGGACGGTATTTTCGCTCCCGCATCTTCGGCACGCCGCTCCGGTGCTGTCTTGCAACCGCCAATACCTGCTAAAAAGATCGAGAGGATGGCGAGTTCAAGGATCCTTGGCATGCGTTTTCGCGAGGTTAGTAGGTCAGTGGGCAACAGCGGAGTCCAAAGGAGTGCGTGGCGGCCGATTGCCGTGGGATCAAATGTATGTAGACGAATCAGCGAACGTCTTGCAACAATTTATGTGAATCATTCGGGGCACGGAGATCCGGCTATCTCATGGACCGGTCCGTGCTCCTGCCGGAAAGGGGGACGGAAGATCGCTTGCAACTCTAAAAAATTAACGCTGCCCACCCAGTTTTTTCAAAATAACGATGGCGAAAACTACCACAGGTAAAGTTTTCGGCAATATTTTTTGTCGGTGATAAAGCGGAACAGATAAATATCTATAACATAATCAGTACCTAATAAGAATATATGGCTCCGATAAGTATCCCGTGGAGATTTATTCGTATTGTACAATACTATTCCTTATATGATAATACGAACAATTCTCGTTATTGTTCGTAAATAAAAATGTGGGGGTGTAGATGCTTCTGGACCAACAGACGGTTGACTTAAGCACGGTATTTGTCGCTCATCAGGCGCAACTGCGCCGGGCTGCGTTAAATATCGTGCGCAACCCCGAACGCGCAGAGGATATTGTGCAGGATGCTTATCTCAAGGTGACTGAAACAGCAGGCGTATTGAACATCAGGCAACCATTGGCGTATCTACTCCAGTTGGTGCGCAACCTCGCCATTGATCGCCATCGGCGCGCTACGTTTGAGGTAGGGCTTTTTGAGAGAGAGGAAGAAGGGTTGCACGTTCCGGCGCTGATGGGAATGCCAGAGGCGACGGCAATTAGCCGCCAGCATCTGGCGCTGATTGCACGTGCTTTATCCGAACTTCCCGAACGGACGAGACGGGTTTTCGAACTCCATCGCCTTGATGGGCATACGCATTGCGCGATCGCCTCGAAGCTGGATATCTCGACTTCTCTGGTGAACATCCTGATCCATGACGCAATGGATCATTGCCGGGCTGCCATCCGGTCTATGTGATCACATCTCTCCGCCGTTATCCTCTGTATCAGCTACAATCACCCTATACGGTTAATGATCAATTCAGACTAAACCAGAAAGATATCGGACGTCTTTATAGCGGATTGATCCGATCACAGGTGAGCTTTATGGCGGAGTCGCAGCGTGACGATGTAATCTGGCAAACCGCGATCGAGTGGATCATACGCAAGCACGAGTCACCGTTGGACGCTGCTGCTGAGAATGAATTGATTGCCTGGTTGAAAAAGGATCCAGCCAATCGCGCCGCTTATGAGGAGGCCTCCCATTTGTGGCTACTGACCGGTCTGATTCCACGCTCTGATGAAGAGTGAGTAATTGTTCGCTTCCTTCCCGATTGCCGCAAATGCTGCGCGCTAATTACCGCCTTTTCTCGTTATTTCCATCGCTCGGTATCGCCCGGTAATTTAGTCTGCTGAATACAGCTCCCTGCCAGTTTCTCTTGTATTTTTCCTATCCTGATTCGTCTAGTTGAATAAGAAGCATTCTGATCTACTGGGTCGGGGGCATATCTGTTCACCAAGTTTAGGAATCTTTTATGACAAGTTGTTTTGACCGCGAAGACGGAACCTTCCGGGTTCTGATCAATCACGAAGAGCAGTATTCAATCTGGCCGGAATGGAAAGCGATACCCGGCGGCTGGCGTGACACGGGGATAGCCGGCGACAAGAAAACCTGTTTGGAATATATCGAAAAAGTCTGGACTGACATGCGCCCCCTGAGTCTGCGGCGCTTCATGGACGAACAGGCGTCGGGTGCAGTCCAGTAATGCCGGCACCGCTGACGCTATTCAGTTTACCCTGCGCAGGTGCCAGTGCCGCCATGTATCTGCGCTGGCGGCGCAGGCTGCCCTCGTGGGTGCAGATGCAGCCACTTGAGCTGCCTGGCCGTGGTGGACGCCTGCATGAAGCCACCGAGAAAACTTTTGAGGCGCTGGCCGCCAGCTTGTGTGATGAGCTTGGAACGTATCCACCAAAGCGATATGCACTCTTCGGACACAGCATGGGCGGCTTGCTGGCTTACAGGATTGCCCATTGCTTGCGCACGAGAATGAGGTCTCTGCCCGCGGCCTTATTGATATCAGGATGTGCCGCACCCTCTCAACAGGATTGGAAACGCTACGCCGACAAGGAGGGGGATGCTGCTCTTATCGCCGATTTACGAAAGCAGAATGGGACGCCGCAAGAGGTGTTCGAGAATCCCGAACTGCTGTCTATGACGCTGAGTCTGCTCGCCGCGGATTACCGCATCTGCGCGAGCTTCCGTTATGAGGAATTGCCGCCGCTACCGATACCAATTCACGTTTTTGGCGGGCGCACCGATGAGATTCATAAATCCAGGCTAGAAGAATGGCGATTCGAAAGTGCAGTGGATTTCTCCCTGGACTGGTTTGACGGTGACCATTTCTTTCTCAGACAGCAAGAAGAGGAGTTTCTTCCCATTCTGGTACAACGTTTGGCAGGAGATCCCGTCGAGGTGCCTAGTGCAGCGTTTGCCTCTGCCTGAGACTGTTCCATCCAGTATCGAAGTTTGGCAGCTCAAGCTGAACTTGCAGATGCCAATATCGAACTCGGATGTGTCCCTGCTGAGCGAGGACGAGCGCATACGCGCGCTGCGCTTTCGCCGGCATGACGACCAGGTGCGTTCGATTGCGACGCGGGCGGCTCTGCGGCGAATGCTGGCTTCGCGGGTAATGCTGCCGCCGGACAAACTGCACTTTGCTGCAAACTACCATGGTAAGCCCTGCCTGCAGGACGACGCAGGGATCGAGTTCAATGTTTCCCATGCCGGTCGCTTTGCGCTGATTGCACTTTCTACCAGTGGACAGGTCGGCGTGGATATCGAATACCGCGATCGCCGGATCGATACAGAAAGTCTGGGCCCATATGTCTTTTCGCCACTGGAACGCCGGTCCGGATTAAAAACGGCTGACGACTTCATCGAACACTGGGTTGCGAAAGAGTCGGTGCTAAAAGCCCTGGGTCTGGGGATTTCCGAGCACTTGCAAGCGATTTCCATCCTTCCAGGCGACGGGGAAAGTTACCGGATCGCATATGAGCATCCAGAATGGGCAGGTGTGAGGGCCTGGACAATTGAAGCGCCTGATTGTTACGCCGCAGCGCTGGCGGAGAAAAGCCGTGATCCAGTCCTGGCCCTCGCGTGAAACTTCAGCGACAGCGGAGCATGATGTGAAGCGCCTGCCAAAATATAGGGCGATCGGTGTTGATTTCCGTATGAATCTCGATTGTTTCAGCAGGTTCTGAGCGACCCATAGGAATTGAGGGAATAAAGGAACAGGAACTTACGATGAATGCAAGGTTAATTTCGCGCCGCAGTTATCCGGCAAACATGGTTACGCATCTGAGGGCACTGGCATCAACGCGTCCGGACGATACCGCGCTGATCGTAGTGGAGCCGGAAGGTCCGGCGAATGACGCAGCGGCCGATAAAAAGATCGACTATGCAACACTGGATCAGCATGTCCGCGCGCTGGCCGCCGTCTTGCAGGAACGTTTCGCAGCCGGTGAACGAGCGCTGCTACTGCTTGATAACGACGAGCATTACGTCATCGGATTCTTCGCCTGCCTTTATGCCGGCTTGATCGCTGTGCCCGCTTTTCCGCCTGAGTCCATACGCGAGCGGCATCTGGCGCGGCTGTTTGCAATCGCAGCCGATGCAAGGGCATGTTGCATTCTCACCAAGAGCGAAATTCTTCCTCTGATCGTCAGCGCAGCGGCAGAGCAATTTGCTCAAGCCAAGTTGATTGCGGTAGATGCAGTGAAGCCTGACAAGGCCTCCGTGTGGCGGCCATATATATCGAGAGATGATGATATTGCTTTCTTGCAATATACCTCAGGGTCTACTTCCACGCCAAAAGGGGTGATGATCAGCCATGGCAACCTGATGGTGAATGCGAGAGCATTTGAAGAGGGTATGTCCATAAATGCCGACGACATATTCGTAAGCTGGCTGCCTCTATACCACGATATGGGTTTGATCGGAGGGCTATTGCAGCCTATTCATCGCGGCATCCCGGCCGTGCTGATGACCCCCAGATTTTTTATCGAACGGCCAGTGCGCTGGCTGGAGGCGATCTCGCGTCATCGCGCCACCGTCAGCGGCGCGCCAAATTTCGCTTTTCGCCTATGTGTGGAGAGAGTCAGGAACGTGCAGTCGCAGGAGCTTGATTTATCGAGCTGGCGCGTCGCTTTTTCCGGCGCAGAGCCGGTACGACATGACACGATGAATGCATTTATCGAACGGTTCGCGCCGACGGGATTTGCGGCAGGTACGATTTATCCATGTTATGGCTTGGCCGAAGCCACACTTTTTGTCACGGGCGGTACGCGCGGGGACGGCGTTGAGGCGCATCATTTTTCCGCCGAGATGCTGGCGCAGGGCAAAGCCGAGGTGGCGGAGCACGGAACGTCCCTGGTCGCCTGCGGCATACCGGCATCGCATCATACGGTAAGAATCGTCGAGCCGGAAACGCTAGCTCCACTGATGGATGGCAACATCGGCGAAATCTGGACAGATGGGCCAAGCCTCGGCTGTGGCTACTGGCAACGCCCTCAGGAAACGGCGGAAACTTTTATCAGCCACGAGGGAAGGCGCTGGTTACGCACCGGGGATCTTGGCTTCGTTCACGCTGCGCAGTTATACATTGCCGGACGACGCAAGGATCTCATCATCGTGCGCGGGCAGAACATTTACCCGCAGGATCTTGAACAGGTCGTGGAAGAAGAAGTCGAGGCCGCACGGAAGGGACGAGTCGCGGCATTTTCGGTGGAGACTGCGGCAGGCGAAGGTATCGGTGTTGCGGTTGAGATATCCCGCGGCATGCAGAAGCTCGTTCCTGTCGAAACCCTGGTGAAGGCATTAAGCGAGGCGGTCAGCGCAAGCTGCCATGAACCCCTCTCGGTGGTTGTGTTATTGAATCCAGGCGCTTTACCCAAGACATCCAGCGGGAAACTGCAGCGTGCCGCATGCCGTCAGGGGTGGCATGGGCGCACGCTGGATGCCTATGCGATTTACGAACACGGCAGCTATGTACTGGGCGGAAGCACGCAACCGGTACAAACGTTAAAAGATGAAACAGAGATTGCGCTGGCAGCTATCTGGCAGGCAGTGCTGAGCTGTGGAGAACTCGGGCGTGAGGATCATTTTTTTGCCAGTGGTGGTAACTCGCTGGCCGCAGTGCAGGCTGCCGCACGCATTGCCGATTACTGGGAGATCGATTTCGCGGTACGTAGCCTATTCGAAAATCCGAGATTGTACGAATGTGCTGTAGAAGTCCGGCGGTTGTTATCCGCTGGCACTACCCGGCGAAAGGCCAGCATTTGCATTTTACCGATCAGACACAGTCTCCATTCATTATCTTTGTCTTTCGGCCAGCAACGTCAATGGTTCCTCTGGCAGCTGGATCCGTCAAGTACGGCATATCACATCAGACACGCGTTGCGGTTATCCGGACTGCTGGACGTGCAGGCGTTGCGCGCAGGCTTCGGTGGCTTGGTCGGGCGGCACGAGTCATTGCGCACGATTTTTCGCGTGGGCGCCGATGGTTCTGCTGAACAGGTAATTCAGCCGGTATCGCAGATTGACATTGCACAGGTTGATTTACGCAATGTGACTGCTTCAGAGCGCGAGGCACAGGCGGCGGAGGAGGCGCAACAGATCATTGCGCGTCCGTTTGATCTCACGTGCGGTCCATTACTGCGGGTCGCGCTGATCCGAATCGCGGAACAGGAAAATATCATGGTGATGGTTATGCATCACATCATCTCGGATGGCGCTTCGATGCAGATTTTAATCGATGAGCTTGCCGCACGTTATCTCGCTCATGTGCAAGGAGAAACGTTACGTTTCGACATCTTGCCGATCCAGTATGCAGACTATGCCGTATGGCAGCGAAACTGGCTGGAAGCGGGCGAGAAGAATAAGCAAATGACCTACTGGCGCGATTATCTAGGCAAGGAACATCCGCTATTGTCACTGCCTGCCGATCGCCCACGGCAACCGATAGCAAGTTATCAAGCGGCACGGCATGCCTTCGATTTGCCGGCGGAAATATTGAACGGATTGCGGCGGTTGGCTCAGAACCGCGGAGCAACGCTTTTCATGGCATTGCTGGCCGCTTTTCAGGCTTTGCTGTACCGTCACACAGGACAGCAGGATATCCGTATCGGCGTGCCGGTAGCCAATCGCAACCGGGTTGAAACCGCAGGTTTGATCGGCTTTTTCGTAAACACTCAAGTATTGCGCGCCCGGCTACATGGGCGTATGGCTCTTGGGGACGTTTTGGGTCAAGTGCGGGAAGCAGCCATCGATGCACAAGCTCACCAGGACCTGCCATTCGAGCAGTTGGTGGAAGCATTACAGCCTGAAAGGAGCTTGAGTCATAGTCCGCTGTTTCAGGTAACGATCAATCATCTGCTCAGAGATTACCGCGCACTTCATCAACTTCCCGGCCTTACGCTGGCGGACTATGAACTCGGCGAGCAGGTGGCCCAGTTTGAACTAACCCTGGAAACAATCGAATCGCCAGACGGCAGCGTGCGCGCCAGTTTCATCCATGCCTCCGAGCTCTTTGACTTGCGAACTGTCGAGCGGCTGGCCCGGCACTACGTTCATATGCTACGGACGCTGGCTGAGCATCCTCACCGAGCAATTGGCGACGTTGACCTGCTAAGCGAAGTTGATAAGGTTCAACTCCAAGGCTGGGGAACCAATGAACCGCATTTCCCAGCGGCGCAGCCCATGCATTGTTTGATCGAACGGCAAGTGGAAGTCTATCCTGAAGCTGTCGCGCTGATCTTCGGCGACACCGAGCTGAGCTATTCGGAACTCAATCGAAGAGCGAACCGGCTGGCGCACCGGTTGATCGCACTTGGAGTTAAACCCGAAACGAAGGTGGGCAT
>JALYOY010000204.1 GCA_030856655.1 Pseudomonadota bacterium
GGCTGATGAGCTTTATGAAGAGGAGATTAATGCTTTTCGTATAAAAAACAAAAAAGTTTGCGAAGTATCGAAACTTGCTATCGATTCCAAACATGGTTCAAAGGAAGTTCTCGCTTCGTTATTTCACTTGGCTTACATTTATGCACGCACGATTCATAAGGCGTCAGATGCTTTTATCGAGGTTAATCCGCGTCATGCCGGATTCTATAAGCGGATGTTGGGATTCCAGCCGATAGGCGAAGTTCGCACTTGTCAGCGCGTCGGGGCCCCAGCTGTGTTACTGCATTTGGAACTGGATTACATGAATGCTCAGATATCTTCGTCAGCGGAATCGCGCGAACTCAAGGACAAATCACTGTATCCATATTTTTTCCCCCAATATAAGGAAAAAGGGTTAGCACAAAGACTCCAGCAATACATTAACTGAACAACTTCGTGACAGTCTATTCAGGCTAGCTCAATAAAGCTACTAACGCGGACAGGAAAGTTCTGGGATGTTTGATTAGCTATATTAAAAAAGATCGTCGGCCAGGCCACCTAGGCGGAAAAATCGGCGAAGGTCATCTAGGTCCCGCTGGAACTGCGGGGATAGCCTTTCACGACGACTGCGCAGATGGGAGCGAAGCTGGATATTGATTGGGCGGTCCGGCGACTTGATAATGACCATGAAGGGTGCAAGGAATGTCTGATAAAGACCTGCCTGCCGTGCAAGTTCTTCCTGAGCTAGTTGCTGGTACTCTTCCACACTGAAGGCCGCCCGAAGTGAATATTCATAATCTTGTACCACTTCGGAGGGCAAAGACGATTCATGCATGTGAGCGAAGAAATGCACGGATTCAGGCGATTTGAGCCTTCCAAAGTCTGCCAGATAGAACCTGCCTTCCGGCTTTAAGACACGTTGTATCTGTTTAAAGCAGGCGCGTAGATGTTCGACGCTTGGCAGGTGATGTAGCGTCATGGTGCTGACAACGCCATCGGTGGACTTATCCGCAAAGCCATCCAGATCCGTGATATCCCCATGCACAATTTCGACATTTTGCACTTTGCTCGCCCGAAGCAAGTCGTGCGCGCTGTCAATCATATTAGCCGCGAGTTCCACGCCAACAAAGTGCGTCTCGGGATTTAGCAGCGCAATCGGCACCAGTTGTGTGGCAGGACCACACCCCAAGTCGAAAACCCGGTCGCACCCCTGGATAACCAAGGTGGCGTGAGCAGCGTGGAAAAGACTGGAAACGGCCATGACGCCATCTTCGCGCCTGCCCGAGTCCGCGTAAGCAGTGACCTGTTCAGCACCGTCCATAACCATGGGTTCTGGCTGGCGAGGGAACCTTCGACGTGCAAAAGTTTCCCGTATCAAGGTTTTCATCAGGCCCAATGTATCGGGCATTAGGCGCACCTAATGAAACGATGGATTGACAAGCTATATTTGAATCAAAAAAGAAAAAAAGATCAGAAGACTTTCGTCTTCTGATCTTATCATAGCTCAGATTTAAGTATTAGTTCATCTTTCTTGCGCGGCGAAATGCACCGAGACCCAGTAAGCCAATGCCCATGAGTGCGAGAGAAGCAGGCTCCGGTACTTGCGTAAAGGTCGTCGATTCTCCGTTATCCTGGAAATTAGTCACTAATGTGTTGGTTGCAAAGTTCGAGCCAGCGAAGCTGAGGAAACGAGCCGAGCCGGTGGTAATGGTCAGGTATTCAGTCTCGGTAATGGTCCCACCCCCTTCCGTTGCAAGGTATGGATCGCAATTGACGCATCCCGTGCCGCCAAGCAGTGCGTTGATGGTGACGTCCCCGATAAACGAACCCGCTACTAATTGAATGTCCGATCCCCCGCCGCTTTGAAAATTCAGATTGGCAATAAGTTCGCTCGTGGTGTTATTGAAAAGATTAATGGAGGTGAATGCGTTATCATTAAAGTTGATGCTGAAGGTCGAACTGGCATCGCTGCTCACCGAATTGTCGGCATTCAGAACAATTGGCGTCCCGCTGGAGCTTGTAATCGAGCCATTGAGGCTGACCTCAAACCGGTAATCTCCGCCCAGGCCAAAAACCGTATCGGCGCCACCGAGGCTGCTACTGTTCGTAAGCAGTGTCAGGGTTTCGGAAAAGGTATCGCCAGCGTTGAGTGTATTATCGACACCAAGATTCACAGATGCCGAATAGAGCTGAGGACTGGCAATGGTGTTCAATTTATCCAGCAGGATAAATGCGCCGGGTGTGCCAGCCCCATCCAGGTTCGCCCAGTTGAGATTAGCAGCCTGGGCCTGTATAGGGCCCATCGTTAAAGCGCCTACTGCAACGGCCGCGCCAATCGCCGCTGATAATTTATTGTACGAAAAAACTTTTTTCATTACTGTCTCCTTTGATTAACTTGCCAAGTATTGTTGAATCCTGAAAAAAGGAAATTATTGCCCTCCTCGATAACTATTAAAGCATGAACCGTGCCACTATAAATTAACATTAGATATCAAGATATTGACTATTTCTTTAAAAGAATTAAATGGCTCATGTGTAAAGTTTTCGACAAGAATGCGGGTTTAGAGATGGATTTAATCGGCAAGCAAGCACGAAGTCTATTAGGCCGATTCAGCCCTCCTTAAGCATAGACAAAGCCACATGCCCCGGCTTATGGCTGTACTTTACAAGCAGTGGCGAATTATCGTTCGCAATGAACGATAAATTACGCATATTCGCAACTTACCGTTTAGAGCTAGGGGTGGAGCAGATTCGAGCCAGTGAGAAATGGCATTTCCCAAGCATTAAGCGCGCAGGCGCGAGGGGCCATGGACCATGTTCCTCATGGCGACAGTCTGTTTGATCTGTGTCCACCCGACACCTACGTGCGTCTGAAAAGATAATAGTCTAAAACCGGATCCAGAAACTTCTGCGCTTGGGGCAAGAAGAAGCCGGCTGGTTCGAGTAGCTGACGAGTATTTGTATTTGCAAACGCCTGATCTTCAGAGAGGTAATCCAGAAAAATCGGTAGGGTGGCCAGAGCACGTTTTAATTGTTTCGGTGCGACCGGGGTCGCCACGCAAACAAAAATGTTAAACCAGGCAGCCGGTAATGTGCGTTCCCTGGGAACAGGCAAATCACGTGCACGGAATTTGGTGACGACTATCGTTCTGAGCACATCGAGCGCTATTGCCTGATCTGGTCCCGCACAAAGGTGCAGGACCTTGCCGATTGTAAACGGGCTGGAACTCGACCATATAATGGCTTGAGCCACATAATCAGCGGGGACGAGATCCACGTGATTACGGGAGAGATCGGGGAGCAGCCCCCAAGTGCGCCGTCCGGCGATAAATTCAACCAAGTAATAAAAAATTTGAAAATGCGGAATGCTCCCATTCTGGCTATTCCCGACAATCATGCTGGGCCGATGAACCGTCACAGGTAAACCATCTTTTGTCTGATGTTCCATGATCGCCTCCGCCTCTGCTTTCGCTTGCTCATACGTATTGTGAAAGCTGCGCGGTTCACTTATCCATCTTTCTGGAACTGGCCCCTGCCAGCGGCCGCCCACTCCTACCGTACTGACCATCTCCACTTTTTTAAGGATTCCATTTGCCTGGCATAACCGGGCAAGCTGCAAGACATTTTCGGTCGCGGCTATCGCCGCCCGGCGCGCCACATCGAGCGGAAGGTTCATGCGGACAATCGCCGCACTGTGAATGATATGCGTCACCGAGGCGCCGAGTATCGCGTAATCATGTGAACTGAGCCCAAACCTTGCGACCTCGGTATCACCACGAATGGGTTCGATGCAAGTCCTTGTTACGACAGAATCAACTTCAAGGAAAGTGAGCAACTGCTCAAACCGCTTTTGCAGCATCGAATCATCCCTAGCGCGAATCAGGAGAACAAGCCGATGTGACGAATTTGTCAGGAGCTCACGCACAATCGCGCTGCCTAAAACACCTGTAGCACCGGTGATAAAAAAGGTAGTCATGCCAGGAGAATTAATGGCATAAGGAGGAAACGGCTGTTGGTCGACCGATCGGTTTTTAACATTGCCAAGGCGATCGCTCTTTCAAGGCGTTCGAGATGAGCAGCAAAGCGCGCTTGGACAATCTTGCGTCGAAGTTTCAGGTTGGTGGTTAGCTCACCGCCTTCAATAGAAAACTGCTGAAAGGTAACAATTGCCCCAACAGGTCGTTGATAAGCCGGCAGATCCCCCAGCGCAGTCCTGAAGTCAGTGCGTAATTCTTCGCCAAACGTGCTCTGGAAGCATTGCTCATCCAGCGGCCCCCCGTCCACACCACGCTTATCCGTTCTGCACATGAGTTTGACTTTATCTATACTGAGAATAGAAGCAATCGCGCCCGAATCCAGTTGAAGCACAACACACTGCCCAATGTAGGGCACGCGTCGGAGTTGTTCCTCTATGCGCATGGGTGAAACCCATTTCCCTCCAGAAGTCTTGAAAACCTCAGATTTTCGCCCTAAAAGGGAAAGAAATCCTTCCTCATCCAGACGGCCAAAATCGCCGGTATACCAATAACCGTCAGCCGTAAATCGTTCGGCACCCGGTTCCGGAGCGTTCCAATAGCCCTGGAACACGCCCGGACCGCGAACCAGAATTTCGCCATCCTGCGCAAAGCTGATTTGATTGGAAGAAAGCGGCTTACCGGCGGTACCGAATTTTCTCAGCGAGAACCGGTTGGTTGCCATCGGTATAATGTTCTCGCTCACACCATAAGCTTCAAGTACAGGCAACCCAATCGCCTCGAACCAAGTAAGCAACCATAACGGCATCGGAGCGGAGCCGCTGACAAAATAGCGCAATCGCTTACCGAAGACCGCGCGCAACCGCTTCAGTATGAGTTTATCAGCAAAACGCCAACCAACTGTGATAACGATACCCGTACGCTTTCCAGAAATTTTTGCGAGTGCCTGCTCGCGCCCAAGACGCATAGACCACTGGATCAGATAGCGGACCGGCAGTGGAAGTTGCACGATGCGCTCATCAATTCCCGATTGCATACGCTCGAACACACGAGGCACCCCGATCAAAATGTGTGGTTCTACGCTACCGATATGATTCAGAAGTTCTCCTGGATCACTTAGAATGTAAGTTATAGCACCTCGTCCGATTGCATAGAAATTGATGACACGCTGAAAAAGGTTTGCCAGGGGCAACCAGCACAGCAGCACGGTTCCTTCCTCAAGATCGTCAAAAGCGTCTAGAAGCGCATCAATTGCGGCCAGTACCTGCTCGTGGGAAAACACTATTGCTTTAGGTGAACCGGTCGTTCCAGAAGAAAAAACCATCACGGCTGCGTCGTGCGGTTCTGGCCCAGCAACAGTTTGCTTGAGTTCGGAAGCATGGCTTGCTGCAAAAATACCCGGTACGCTCCGCTCAGATACGTGCTGCGGGTTGCCCTCAAAAATCATGATCAGCTTGATTCGATCACGAAGGTCTTCCGGTATCCTTGCGAGCGCTGCAT
>JALYOY010000280.1 GCA_030856655.1 Pseudomonadota bacterium
GCTTTGACGAGTGGAAAGCTGTCGCGCTTGAGCAAAATCCGGAAATTGCCGCGCAACGCCACGCGGTTGAGGTCGCACGTCAGGAAATTAACAAACAGCGCGCCGGTCATGCGCCGAGAGTGGATCTTGTCGCTGCCGTGACCAAAACCAAGTCCGACAATATCATCTTCTTCGGCGTGGACACGTTTACCCAGAGCGTTGGTGTCCAGGTGAGCATGCCGCTTTATGCAGGTGGCAGCGTAAGCGCGCTTACCAGCCAAGCGGTGTCAAATCTTGAAAAAGCGAAAGCGGAGCTGGAGTCGAAAACAAACCAAGTGTTAATCGAACTTCGCCGGCAATATAATTTGATTTTGAGCAGTGCGCGTCGAATAGACGCTCTTATGAAATCCGTCAGTTCTGGAAGCTTTTTGCTGGACGCGACGCAAAAGAGCGTGAAAAGCGGGACGCGCACGAATATAGACATACTCAACGCCCAGCAGCAATTGTTCGAGGCGAAACTCGATCTGGCGCAGGCCCGCTACAACTATCTCCTGAGTTATCTGCGTATACGAAAAGCCGCAGGTACAGTCAATATTAGCGATCTCCAGGATGTGGAAAGCTATTTCGTAACGGCGTTGCAATAAACTCCCTCTGGCCTGCGAGTAGCCAGTACAAGCTGCCATACTGATGTTTTCGTATCAAACTATCGGTCACTCATCCGCCGTCAACATTAATTTCTGCATGCCATGTTATAAGCCCATTGATCCAATTGCAGCAGAGTGTCAGCACCGATACCGGAACGGGGCGCTCAGATGCAAGCTCAATCATTCTGGCTTGTAACTGCTCATTCTTCGGATGCACCTTTGGTATCTAGTGCAATACAGAAGCAAGCAGGCGGCGCGGTCCGCTGCTCCAGCATGCCCATCGCTACTTCACGCTAGTCTTGTGGAGTTAAGGCTTTCGGCCCAAGGCAATCTTCAAGGCTTTAGCGTCCAGAAGCGTCATTAAAGCCATGCCGCCGATACAATCCTTGGTACGCCCTATTCCGCCTGTTCAACCCGATAATTTATTCGTCTGTAGAGTACCCTTCAGGTCCGTCCTCCTCCCGAAAAGCGAATGGTCTGAAAAGGCCGCACATAAGACTATTCAAGAAGCAGCGGAAGATTTGTTGTACTTAGATACTTACCGTGATGCTCAGCTCGATAAAAAACCGCTAACCGCAAGTTCCTCGGAAATGAGTAGCTGCCTTGCCTTGTCAGCGAATGGGGACATATCCAAGCCGCTGACAGCATGCGAGGATCAACTCTCCCATATAACGAGCACGAGCGACGTATCGACCCATGATTCGGTTCAAAATGTTTGTGTAGTTCATGTTTGTGTAGTTCCTGTGTATCGAGCATCAAAAATTACACAATTCACGAGAACCTCTCTCTCAACCATGCCTTTTGTGGCACGAGCGAAAAAATAAAATACTTTTCATTAAGTTACTTAGGTTACACACTGGTTATATTCGAAGAAATATAAAAAAGGAGCTACAGACTTAAATCCGTAACTCCTTAATTTATTGATGGGTCGTGAGCGACTCGGACGCTCGACCTACAGATTAAGAGTCCGTAACACCTGCTACGTGAATGAGAAATGCCTACATGGTGCCAAAAAACAAATGACTCGTAAATGAATTCTTACAAGTCATTAAGTATTATGGTTGCGGGGGCAGGATTTGAACCTACGACCTTCGGGTTATGAGCCCGACGAGCTGCCAGACTGCTCCACCCCGCGTCAGAGAGAGGAATTATAACAAAGTGGATTTATCAAGGTCAAATCTTATTCTAACCCAATCACGACAGTCGTTTGCCTGACAACCCCGTATGCTTAGCCGCCTACCAAGAATCCCACCATTTACGAGTTTAACAATTAATTGCGACGTCTTTCGACCATTAATCGTATCCGGTTTCCGTTCGAATCCTGCCTGGCCTCCGGCGTTGGGGAGGCCTTTCCTGTCCCGCAAGGCTATTGGGGTACGTTATTTCCATACTCCGTCTCTGCTTTCGCTGTTTTCATAGAAACCCAGCTTTCTTGTAGAAATAAAGTTATTTCTATTTCTTATGAGAGTTAGCGCACAGAGTATTACGCGGAATACAGGCAAGATTTACGTCATCAGTATTGTCATCCCACATTAAACATGACAGCGAGTACTTAAGAGTTTTCGACCCGGATCTGCGGTTGGAGAGGGAGTGTGTAGTTTTGGATCACCGTCCCTTCATCAACGGCGTCAGGTGTTCAATCCCGCAGTGAGATCCGCTAAGGGCTCACGTCCGGTAATTCTCTCTGCCGATATAGTAATCCGGTACAGTGCGATATTGCGAAAACATGACGAGCAAGACGTTGCGTTATCGCAGTACGTATCAAGGCTAAAGAGTCACGACTGCGCTGGATCTGACCGCAACTTGATGAAACGGTCTGGCGGCGGGTCGGCAATGGTTAGTCGGATTAGACCGTTCCGTAAATAGGCTCATGTAATGATTAGTAAACCCGACATTCTTAGCGCCAAGATCCTGATTGTTGATGATCAGGAAGCCAATGTCCGACTGCTTGAGCAAATGCTGAGCGATGCTGGCTTTACCCACATTGCCTCGACAATGGACCCGTACGAAGTCTGCGCCCTCTATCGCCAAAACCGCTACGATCTGATCCTGCTTGATTTGCAGATGCCCGGCATGGATGGCTTCCAAGTGCTGGAAGGCTTAAAAAAAATAGAACCGGACGGCTACCTTCCAGTACTTGTAATCACCGCTCAGCCGGGACACAAGCTTCGAGCGCTGCAAGCCGGCGCGAAGGACTTTGTCAGTAAACCATTTGACGTGGTCGAAGTTCAGACGCGTATTCACAATATGCTGGAAGTACGCCTGTTATATAAAAAGCTGGAGAATTACAACAAAAGGCTAGAGCAGACCGTGGCAGAGCGGACCTCGGAACTCCGCGAAAGCGAAGCACGCTTTCGCCGTTTGACTGAGCTGGCCTCAGACTGGTATTGGGAGCAGGACGAGAACGGACATTTCACCAAGGTGTATGGACCCGTCCTCGAAATGCTCGGGATTACGGTCGACGCCTTACTGGGGGAACCCAAAGAGAATCACGGCGCGCGCTGGAATGAAGCTGAACACGCAGTTTTCAAGGCAAATATCGCGGCGCGGCGGCCCTTCCTCGACTTCGTCTACAGCCGCACTAAATCAGATGGCTCGCAACAATATTTGAAGGTCAGTGGGGAACCGATGTTCGATTCATCCGGGCGCTTCAAAGGCTATCGCGGAATTGGCAAAGATGTCACCGATAGCATGGGGGGCAAGCGAAATTCATAATGCCCGTCTCGTATCTGTCACAAGCCTTTTCGGGGCTATTTCGCCCAAGGCGGTGATTTCGCCCAAACCTAGAAAATGTTTCTGCTGATCGTACAGCCGAATCTTTGCTCCATCCGCTAAGTCTGCCGGGTTATTCCGGTAATCCTTCGAGATGCGCCCTTTCACCACTCGCC
>JALYOY010000212.1 GCA_030856655.1 Pseudomonadota bacterium
AACCCAAATGAGAAGCTGAATGTGTTGCTTTGTCTTTATGAGCATGAAGGTAACAAAAGTCATCAGCATGATCTTCATTACCTTAATCCACTGAAGGAATGTTTCGTCCGGGTGAATGGCGAAGATCGTAGACACATTCATCCAGAGTACGAAAGCTGCCAAAATTATAGTGATTGGGGTCAACGGCAAGTTCTTGGATTCCTTTGTGAAAAGAAGGCTTACCAGTGTCACTCCCCCGATAATTGCGGCAAATGGAAATGATCTCGCAAATCCCCAGCCCTGCGTATGAAGATTCATGACACTGATCCATACCCACATCAGAACGCCGATATAAGGCCTCTTAAGGATGAAAGGCAAGGAACCGAAGACGACCAGGGTAACGAGAATGTCTCTCATGGATATCTAATTAGCTCTCATCTAAAAATGCAGCATTGCTTTATAAGTTAATATACAGAAGAAGAACTCGATGCCATATGCTGGGATTCGGTGCGGAAGCGAAACATTATGGCGACAGGACGCGTTCATCGTCACTTCATCTGGTAAACCGATATTGCAACAATAGCGCATCGACAAAATACTTGGTTGCCCAGTTCGGATAACCCGCCCGCATATATCCGCCAAACAGCGGAAAGGAACCGGCAATCGCACCATTGAGCGCAACATTCGATGAGTCCGTCTCCTGCAGTGCTTTCAAAGCGTCCACCAATGTATCTCCCGCTCTTCTGTACTTGCTCTCACCGGTTAACTCAGCAAGACGATAACAGACGATCGCTATCTGGGCATTGCCCGTAAGGCATGACGAAAATGCCCCCGGCTCCCAATCCGCATAATAGCGTCCAGCCAGCAATCCGTGTCGGTCGACGCGAGCAACAAGCGGGTCGACACCTGTTCTGGCGGCAGCCACGAAGTCCGGACGTTGCGCCGCCACCCCGACTTCCAGCACACCCTGCAAGGTATATCCTATTGTATGTGTAAGCGGTGCAGCTGACTGCGTCAGGCAGTTGTGAGCGAACCACCCGTTTGACTGCTGCTGTCGCAATGCGGCCTCGATCACCTTGACTGCGGCGTCCTGATAAAGACGTTCTCCTACGATTTCTCCGAACCGGTACATCGCCCAGGCGCACAGACAAGTATAGGTCTTGATCTCGCCCGCGCTGACATATGCCCCGTTGGTGCGAAAATAGCCATTCTCATCCAGGTCTTGAGCCAGGAAATCGCAAGCGCGCCGCCCGGCTTTCAGAAATTCCGGAGCTCCGGTCGCATGATACGCAGAACACCATCCATCGAGTACCATGCCAGTGTTGAATGTCGCGGCCGTCTGCTGAGCCGGTGCACAAACCGGCCCGCCCTGAACCGCCCCAGACGGCATTTGAATTGCAATCTCCCATCGTGCCATTCTCAGCGCCGCGTCCCGAGCGGCGGAATCATCGAAACATTCAGCGTACGCGAGCAGCGAGCTAATAATATAGCCGGTCGTTTCGGGATACGACGGCATCCACCCGGCCAGCTCGCCACGGCATGGAAAATAGCCGAGCGACACACCGTCGTCCCGCGCTGCCTGTTGCGCATGCAGCAACCATTTAACGGCAGCACGCACTCGCAGAGCGAGCTCGTCTTGTTCCGGGCACGATGCTCGTGTCAGGTAGCGCCAATAGTCGCGCAGGACGTGTGCCCTGAAAACCCTGTTATCAGGTTGGAAAAGCTGCGCAATCTCGTTCGCCATCACTCGAACATCCCAGTAATTCTGGCGCCATTCTGGCCCGAGATATTTGTCTCGCGCAATGCGCGCTATTGAAGTGAGTTTCACCTTGACCTTCCATTTTAGGCGAAATCATAGCATAGCTTTTTCGCGATGCACCCCGTACTTTGGTCGCCTTGACACTATCCCGCTTGCGTTGTACCGTGACCCGGTCTGGCTTTCTTGCATTTGCATTCCCGCAGTATCCACTCGATTCATGAACGTATTTACAGATGTCTCAGCCGAACAATAAGAACTTGAATCCGGTCATTTCCGGTTTTTTCCAATGTCCAAATATATGATCTTGGGTATCTCGATGGGCATGAAGTATTTTTATGCATTCTTCCTCCAGAGACAAATTGAAAGCAAGAATGACTGAAACATTCAGGGTGGAGCCAGATACAACATCACTCGTCAGCGAGATGGCGGCCTTAAATCCAATAAACCCGTTTTATACGCTCCAGTATATTGCCTTTCGCCGCGCGCAGGGACTTACGCCATGGATCCTGATAAATGGCGACAATACCGGATCAAAAGTATGCTGTCCTGCCTTCATGAAGACCGGACGGCTGAGATGCGCGCTGGAGATTCCGTCAATGCCCAACGTTCCCGTGAATGCACCATTTTGGCAAGGGTTAATGGACTTCTGCCGCCAGGAGGGTATCTCCGACCTCTCGGTGAGCAGTTTTTGCTCTCCAGGCGGTGTGATTCCACAACTGAATCATGAGAAAAACCGCAAGGCCCGATGGGAGTATGTACTTGATTTGAGACACCCAGGCACCTTGACAAAAATGCGTAGCGGGCACACCTATAGTATCAAGCGCGCGCGAAAGATCGGGGTAGAAATGCGGCGTGTACGTAATCGTGAAGGTATTCTGGCGCATGCCCGATTGATTGGTGTCTCGATGCAGCGGAGAAAAGACCGTGGGGAAGATGTCACAACGTCAGTGGAAACGAGCGATCTGTCGCGATTGATCGAATCCGGTACGGGGGAAATTTTTCAGGCGGTGCTGGACGGTCAGGTGGTATCCTCCAACGCCATCCTGATCGCAGAAAAGGGCGGCTACAATCATACACAGGGCACGAGCCCGGAAGGGATGGATTGCGGGGCGGCCCATTTTCTTATCCATGAAATCGCGTGCGCACTTCGCGCGGAAGGAAAAGAAGTATTCAACCTTGGCGGAACCGATGATCCCGCTCCGGAATCGGGCTTGAAGAAATTCAAGACCGGCTTCGGGCCAGGGACGGAAAAAATCGAGCTTGAGTCAGCAACATTTGAACCCGGCAATTTGGGAGCTTCTTTTCTACGGCGAGCTATGGCGAGTTATGGTGGGCGGACTACTAGGACGCAAATTTGATTAAGCCTATATTCAGAAAGGTGCTTAAAGCCTTGCCCGATAAACTTAGGCTCAGGGTCGACCTGATGGGGGTAAGCTTAAGCAATATCCTGGAAAATTGGTGGCTTCCGGGATACCGGGTGGAGGGTGAACTAGGCAGTGGCGGTGGGCGGGCTACTTTGCTCTATTTCGGAGATTTGCCGCAATACAATCAGTGGAGCCATCATTTTTTTAGCGAACGAACCGAAGCCTCATCCGTTGGAAAATTTCGCTGGGTGGACGTCGTTCGCAGGAAGACCAATATACCTGATTACGATCTGGCGCTATTTCCGGTAAATCCGTTAACTGAGCCTATTTTTAGAAACATGGGGTGGCGGGTCATTCCGCTTTATGTCAGCTGTGTTCTGGATTTGACAGACACCACGGAAAACTTGATCCGTAGTCAGACATTCAAACAACAGGTCAAGGCAATCCGAGCAAAGAATTACGAAATTCAGGAATTATTCACAGACACAGATTTGAACGACTTCTATCATAAAATGTTACTTCCCACGATAAAGGAAAGGCATGGCGATGTAGCATTCACCTCGGGGTTGGCATCGCTGAAAAGCTTGTTGCATGAGGGGCGGTTCTTTGGCTTGTATCAAGATGGAGAGTGGATCGCGGGCCGTATAGTATGCCCGGACGGATCCGACGAATTGCGCCTTGCGGTAGTCGGGTGGAAGGATGGGGATGAGAGGCTATTGAAAGAAGGGGTCGTCACAGCCACCCTGATTAAGACCGTTGACTGGGCGAGAAGCATGGGATTCAAAAGGATCAATCTGGGATCAAGTATCCCGTTTATCAATGATGGGCCGCTCAACGCCAAGCTTCGATGGAAAGCTAAAATTACCATGCCTCAGATTCAGTACGTTTCAGAAGAGCTCCAAGGTGTGAAGGCATTCGTAGGCGCAGACTTTAAAGTCGCTTCCAATGGGGCCCGCGCAATATTACGAAAGGCACCACTTCTGGAGAAACATGGTAATGCTCTCAGGGCTATTGGATGGGACTCGAATATCAAACCCGAGTTTCGACACCAGTTCGATCTAGGCATGGAATGGGCCAACCTTGCGGTTGGGGAATCATCGTCCGCTTAGAAACATGTATAAATTCATATAAGCACGAACCGAGAAGCTTAGCTCTTCCGACACTTATGCAGAATCAAATGCAAATTGTAAAAATTTGGATATTCTCCGAATAGCTTCGAGAGCGTTTAAGTGAATAATGCAGTCCTGATACTTGGGGCAGGTCTTCGATTGGCAGTGACTATTGCCCGGTCTCTGCATCGTCAGAATATTCCCGTGATCGTCGCACCGATGACCTCGGCTGAGCCCGCCATCCAATCCCGGGCGATTCAAAGGCACGTGTTACTTCCCGATTCGCGGGCCAACCCTAAAGAATTTATATCTGAGCTTTCCGATCTTATTCGCGCGGAAAATATCGATATGGTCATCCCAACGGGGGACGGCGCAATGGCCGCGGTAGCCCAGCATTATGAAGTCCTGTCGCGGACTGTTCATGTCGGGGCACCCCATCCTATTATCATGGAACGGGTTTTGAATAAAACTCTTACGCTCGCGGCTGCTCAGCGATGCAAGATTCCCGTACCGATATCGCGAATTGTTGAAGACCCATCCGATATTGACAAGGTTGTGCAAGGTCTGCAGTTTCCTTTGATTGCCAAGCCAGCGGTTCGGAAGGGAATCAATAATTACAAAATCAAGTATTTTGTCGACCCGGAAAGCCTTCGCACAAATGTTTTGGAAAGCAGGGATATGTGGCGTGGCGCTTTGGTTCAAGAATATATAC
>JALYOY010000228.1 GCA_030856655.1 Pseudomonadota bacterium
GTATTTCGGATGTGACGCCGGTTCCGCACAATGGTTGTCGTCCGCCAAAGAAACGCCGTATCTAAGGAGTAGATTGTGGCCAGAAATCTCGATCCAAAATGTCGTCAATGTCGCCGCGAAGGGGAGAAGTTGTTCCTGAAAGGCGAGAAGTGTTTTACCGATAAATGCGCTATCGAACGACGGAATTATGCGCCCGGTCAACACGGGCAGAAAAGTGGGCGGCTATCCGATTATGGGGTGCAATTGCGAGAGAAGCAGAAGCTGCGCCGTATATATGGAATACTGGAGCGCCAGTTCCGCAATAATTACGAGCTCGCTGACAAGCAGCGAGGTATTACCGGCGAGAATTTACTGCAACTGCTGGAATGCCGTCTGGATACGGTTTCATATCGTATGGGGTTTGGGGCATCGCGTTCAGAAGCACGCCAGATTGTGCGTCACAATGCGATACTGGTCAATGGTCGGAGAGTCAATATCCCGTCCTACCAAGTGAAGCCGGGTGATGTGGTCGAAGTTGTTGAGAAAGCAAAAAGCCACTTGCGCATTAAGGCTGCAGTGGAAGCTGCCGAGCAGCGCAATTTTCCAGATTGGATAGAGATGGATGTAAAGGCTATGAAAGGGACGTTCAAGATTAAACCAGAGCGATCCGACTTACCCTCTAGCATCAACGAATCATTGGTCATTGAATTGTATTCCAAGTAATCAACCGCCAAGCTTTCCGCAAAAGGATCAGGCTATGCCAAGTAACACTTTTCTTACGCCTCGCATTATTGACGTTCAGAATATTTCGCCGCTGCACGCCAAAGTCACCATGGAGCCTTTTGAACGTGGCTATGGGCACACTTTAGGGAACGCGTTGCGCCGTATTTTGCTGTCTTCGATGCCGGGATTTGCACCGACTGAAGTCCAGATCAGCGGTGTTGTGCATGAATACTCTGCGCTTGACGGTGTGCAGGAGGACGTCGTCGATATTCTGCTTAATCTCAAGGGCATTGTTCTCAAGCTGCACAATCGCACCGAAGCCGTTCTGATTCTTAAAAAGCAGGGGGAGGGCACGGTTATCGCTGGCGATATTGAGGCTGGCCATGACGTGGAAATTATTAATCCAGAGCATGTTGTTGCGCATCTTACCGCGGGTGGGAAGTTGGACATGCAAATCAAGGTGGAACTGGGGCGCGGATACGTACCGGGAACGGTGCGGCAGCTGGCAAGTGAAAGCCGCACTATTGGGAGTATTTTGCTGGATGCTTCTTTCAGCCCTGTGCGGCGTGTAAGCTACGCGGTGGAGAGCGCGCGTGTCGAACAGCGTACCGACCTCGACAAGCTTGTTATGGATATTGAAACCAATGGTGTTGTTGACCCCGAGGAAGCGATTCGTTATGCCGCAAAAGTGCTGGTAGAGCAGCTCTCGGTATTTGCAGATCTCAAGGGCACCCCCCTACCTGTGGAACAGCCTAAGTTGCCACAGATTGATCCAGTATTACTGCGCCCCGTGGATGATCTTGAACTAACCGTGCGTTCTGCCAATTGCCTTAAGGCCGAGAATATCTACTATATTGGTGATTTAATTCAACGCAGCGAAACTGAATTACTGAAGACTCCTAATCTAGGTAGGAAATCACTTAACGAAATCAAGGAAGTATTAGCTTCACGCGGCCTAACGCTGGGAATGAAGCTGGAAAGCTGGCCTCCGGCCAACCTTGAGAAAAGTAAAAAGGAAACAAGCCATGCGGCACCATAACGGGCTGAGAAAACTAAATCGGACCAGCAGTCATCGTCTGGCAATGCTGCGTAACATGACTAATTCACTGTTACGGCATGAAGTGATCAAGACGACACTGCCTAAGGCCAAAGAGCTGCGTCGCGTAATCGAGCCCATGATAACTCTCGGCAAGAAGCCGTCGCTGGCTAACCGGCGACTGGCATTTAATCGTTTGCGGGATCGTGACATGGTCGGTAAATTATTTGCTGAACTCGGCCCTCGTTATCAAGCACGTAACGGCGGCTATTTGCGCATTCTTAAATTCGGCTTCCGCAACGGTGACAATGCGCCAATGGCGCTGGTCGAATTATTGGATCGCCCAGAGCCAATAGCTGAGCCCGCAGCCGCGAAAGCCGATACATAGGTTACCCTTTATCGCTACAGGGAAAAAGCCGGGGTATACCGGCTTTTTTACGCCTGATCAGCCTATAATCTATAGCACACAGTCATAAATTATAAATAACGATAACATATGGTTGGAATTCGTTGCACGCAGGAACATCATTGCTTGAACCGATTCCTGGGCACGGTTAAACTTCCTTTATTTGGTTGGAATCGCTCTGATGGATTTAACAGATTGGACTGACGCGGAACTTATGTCAACGCGTGAAAAACTTAATAGCTGGTGCGTCCAACGCGAGGCACCTACGTGGACAAATAAATTCATGAATTGGACAGGATATGCGAGCGCCTTCGCATTCCTTACTGGACTCACCGATATGTTTTTTGGTGGCCCGACTCCGTTGAACGTCCTTTTGATCGCCCTCGGAGTTCTTGCCTGTTTTTCGTGGTACAAAGGCGACAAGCAACGGAAAAAAAATATAGGTTTTCTTGAAAAACTCAATCAGGAAATAACTCGTCGCGGGCTTAAATCTTGAGCATCAGTGTCCAATCCTCCATCGCGGCGAAGATTAGTGCACCACCCATAATAACGGTGGAAGATAAGCTACTGATTGATCCGGATCCAATGAATGTTATGCGTAAAGAGCCAAGCTTGTGCGCGCTTGACAAGGAAGACGCTGAACTCTTCACGTCGCTTTGCCAGTTTGCATGGATTCAAGGAGAGCCGCTGCCTTTGATTTATGAAATGGAAAGCGAAATTTATACAAAGGAAGGAATCAACTTACCGGCATTGAAGCATCTCGAGGCCATCGGTCTGATATCGCTGGAGTCAGTGGGATATATCAAGAAAAGGTTCGGCAGAAACACGCGCCTGTTTACCATAGCAAGCCGACGAAAATACGCTTTCCTCAAGAAACAAACAACCAACTCGATCTGGGCCACGCTCTCCTAACCGATTTCGGAAAATCTCTGGCCACTGTTTGCGATGCAAAGCGAAATCAGGGGTTCTACGAGTATGTAATCGAAAAATGGTTTCGCCAGGGACTTGTCGTATCATCCATCCTGGCAAGTCGTTAAACATGCTTTGTCATTCCAGCGCATTTTGCACTAACACGACGTATGCACGTATGTAAACGCTGCGTGCGCTTGCTTTGCTAAATACACCCAACATAACGCTTCCCGCGGAGATTTTATTCAAATCAGATAAGTATCGATTCCGGTCAGCAGTAAATCATATTGAGCCTCCACCACTTCCTTAATCATTAGGGCGGGAATACCACCGACCACGTTGCCTTCTAGCGCGAGCCAGCCTACCGCATCCGTTGGTCCAAGGCTGATAACGTAACCCAAATCACGGTGCAAATAAGGTTCAAGCAATTTAAGAGAGCCTGAGTGTCGCAAAATGTTCCGCGCCGCCAACTTTCCTTTGCGGACCGCGGATTGCGCTGTCATGGTACTGGAACCGAAAGAATGGTAGATCGAACAATCGCCTGCAGTAAAGATATTCTCCAGCGGCTGGTGTTCAACCATAACTTGCCCAAAGGCATTGGCGAAGAGCAAAGTTTCGGGCTTCTTGCCGGGGAACAGGAACGACATCGCAGAAGGCAAATTGAATTTTCGGCCCGTTTCATTTTCCTCCAGCAAAATCCTTTCCGCCTGTTGTCCATGGTAAAAGGTATTGGGGTAAAAGTTAATGTCCAATTCAGACATGCGTGCCTGGGTATAAGTGGAAAAACCCGTTGTAAACTGGTTGAGTACGCGATCTGCTCCGTGGATTAAACGCAGCTCAGCTTCAATCTTCTGCCGCCGAAGGAAATGGGCAATTTCAAAAAGGAATTGAATGCCGGTCGCACCTCCGCCTACCACTGAAATGGATCGCTCGCCTTTTTCTCTCATATCCAGCTGGCTATCTAACAAGCTGGAGCCGGGAGTGGTCATGAAATCATGTAGATCGAAAATATTTTCCCCTTTGTTCATCTGCGCGACAGCAGAACCGGAAGTAATCAAGAGATAATCGAATTCCAGTATCTCCTCGTTGATTATAAGAAACTTATCGTTTTGCCATTGCCGAAGAGTACATTCTTGCGGGGCCAGCGGTGCGGAGATGTGATGACAGCCAAAACGGTTCTCGAGCAGGGAAAACGGCACTAAGAAATCCTTTAGCGGGTACCGGAAAGTTTCATGTAGGTGTGTGATCTTGAGATGATTGGATCGCGGATCGACGATGGTAATGTCAGCGTTCGGCATATGGCGCAAGAACGTAACCAATGCCGCAATTCCTGCATAACCGCCGCCTACGATGACAACTTTGAGTTGTTTATGCCTGGGTATATAAAATGGCAGAAAAGGCACGATCCCTCCTTCGTAGATTCAGGTCAGTTCGATCATCCAGCTCTCGTTTTAAAATGACCCGACTCGCTTTAGGTTATGTAATCAAATAAGGCAGGGATTACGCATCCAATTAAATCGCAATCCGCGGGAACAGCGTAGCACGAATATTTTGAACGAGACGTTGCATTTTGACTGGATCCGAGGGACTGTTGCGAGGCAGCAATATTTTTCAACCTGAATTCGCTCTGTAGCGAACTCACCAAAAAAGGTGAAATTGTGACGTTGAGTGGGGACATGAAGTCATCGCAGAGGCGTGGCGCTGAGTTGAAAATGAGCGTCAACCGCTGGATTTAAGTTGAGAAATCATTTCTGTCCTCCAGTTTTCCGTTACCCATTTCCAAAATGATGCGAGATCGCTTTCAATTAACTCCGCCGGCAGTACTTGACCAAGGAAACGTATTGCCATTATTAATTGGGATATGGGATCAGCCGTAGCAACAGGTGTGGCGTGGGTCTGCTTACTGAGTTTTTCACCGTTAGCGTTGACTACCACTGGCAAATGCAAGTAAGCGGGAGTCGCATAACCTAGCAGTTGTTGCAGATAAACCTGGCGGGAGGTGGAGCTCAGCAAGTCTTCACCGCGCACTACATGGGTGATGCCTTGCTCGGCATCGTCCACTACCACCGCCAATTGATAAGCGAAAACGCCATCTGCCCGACGCAGCACAAAATCACCGATATCGTTTTCCAGCCGTTGTCGAACCCAGCCTCGCAATCCATCCTGGAATTCAACCAGCTTATTATCAGTTCGCACTCGCCGTGCTCCAGGATGCTCTTCATTGGCGAAACTGCCGCGGCAAGTGCCGGGGTAAATTGGACCATCTAATCCCACAATACTGGAATCGGCAATTTCCTTACGGCTGCAGACGCAAGGATAAATCAGATTGCGTTTTTCAAGTAGGGCGAGCGCGGCCTGATAGGCTGTATTTCGTCGGCTTTGATAGATTACTTCACCATCCCATTCCATTCCGAATGCTTCCAGTGTGCTTAGGATTTCTGTTGAAGCACCGGGGGTTTCGCGCGATTGGTCCAGGTTTTCGATCCTGACTAGCCATTTACCATGACGCGATTTTGCTTCCAGGTAACTACCTACGGCGGCGACGAGAGAACCGAAATGCAGTGCTCCGGTGGGAGATGGAGCGAAGCGGCCACGATAGATTGGGGCGGGCGGATTGCCAGCGAGTGTCAATGATCGCCTATCTATCAAATTTTCATCCCTATTCACCATAACGATGTCATAGATTTTGAAGCCACCTATTAACAGTTTTTACTGAATAGGTGAAGTAACGTTACCCGTGCACTCGTGCCAGACCTTCTAATCTAGGCGCTGCTGGACGATATTTCTGGAACGGTTTGCGGGTCAAAATGGACTGCGCTTCGCTCAAGTATACTCAAATACTCAAATAACAAGATGTCGAATCGTCGCATCTTTCTCCGGAAGGCACTTCCCGTTCTGCGCAGCCATCATTTCGTACCGCTCCGCTTTGCCCCCTCCTGAAAATTGCATACTCCATGCTATCCAATTTACGCATTTAAGCTAGTACACTCTGGCCGCATTCAGCTTTGACAATTTCAAAGGGCTTTGTCCAGATATCGGGCGGATAGCACCTCGCCTCCTCCAAAAATGACCTTTTTACCAAGATGGATTTATATTACAATATTATCTTCCCACGGCAGATAGGGACTAAAGCAAAATCCAGCGGCGATGTGCGCTTGTGATAGTGTGGTTAAAGGGCAGGGAAACGGGCGATGCATTGTTCCACTGCTACCAGACAAACTGCTTGACTTAGCGCATCTTCGGGGATAGTCTTTACAGGGTTGTGGGTATGTAATGTATTGGTAACGAAAGCGGCGGCGCGTGTGGTGATGCGAGGGTACGGGGTACGGCA
>JALYOY010000239.1 GCA_030856655.1 Pseudomonadota bacterium
TAACAAAGCCGTGCAACGCTATGAAGAAGAGCTCCATACCTATCGCCGGCAGATGAATTCTCGATATCTAGGTTGGGGCCGCGCCGGTTTGGGATGGGGGTGGGGTGGCTCACCATGGGGGTGGGGCTCGCCATGGGGGTGGGGATGGGGAGGACCTTACTATGGTCTTGGTTATTCCATGCCTTATTATTATCAACCTCCACCCATCAGGCCGGATCGTCGCAAGGAGTATGACCGGCTACGATACGAACAATGCGAAGTCGAATGCGGGTGCCAATCGGTGCAGGATGCTTGTTTCTTAAGTTGTGGTGGGAAGAAAATTGTGGAAGAACGGTGCATTGCAAACTGTCCCAAGTAGAAATAGGAACAAGCGGAAGGCAGATTGGTTAGACGTTTACGGGGGCGAACCTATTGCAAAAAGTCTTAATCGGACTCATCACAAATAACATGCCGTTTGATTAACTTCGCATTGACTTCGACTCAGATTTTAACGGCTGCTTCAAGATTATCGATTAGCCGGGTTTTACCCAGCCTGGCTGCTCCCAGTATCACCATATTTTCATCGTCCACCTGCGCTGGGGCTAATGTATCGCATTGTCGCACCGCAATGTAGTCAACCTTCCAGCCATGGCTGCAAAGGTTTTCTTTTGTTTTTTCCTCCAACGCATGAAAATTCCTATTGCCGCCCTCTATCTCCTGCTTGATTTGTGACAGGGCCCGGTACAACCGCGCCGCGTCCGCACGTTCTTCGTTAGAGAGATAGCGATTACGAGAACTCAACGCCAGATTATCGGATGCGCGCACGGTGTCACCGGCCACAACGTCGAGCGGCAAATTCAACTGTCGCACCAGTTCACGCATGATATGCAACTGCTGATAGTCCTTTTTACCGAACACAGCCGCCTGAGGTTGCACGATATTGAAAAGTTTAAGCACCAACGTTGCCACACCACGGAAAAACCCGGGCCGAAATTCACCTTCCAACGTATTTGCTATTGGTGAAGGCTCGAGCATAAACTCCTGTCGCACGGGATAGAGATTCTTTTCGTCCGGCGCAAATACTATCTCGACGCCTCGATCTTTCAATAGCTTACAGTCATCCGCCAGAGTGCGCGGATATTGATCAAAATCTTCCGTCGGCGCAAATTGCAAGCGGTTGACAAAAATGCTCGCAACCACACAATCCGCTTTTTGTTGCGCAATCCGAACCAGCGACAAATGACCCTCATGCAGGCCGCCCATGGTTGGCACAAAGGCGATGGAAGACTCACGCTTGAGGCGGCTACGCAAGGAAGCAATATCGGCGATAATCTCCATGTTAAATCTATAATCCTGAAATCCGGCCATTGACCGCTCATCTTTCAACTCATTCGTCACTCATTTTTCAGCTCGGGGCCGTGGCCAGTCAACTGTACACTCCACCCAGTCAAACTGGCGGATTCAGGTTGAATCAGAATGCATGCTCAGGCCCTGGAAACTCTCCGGATTTGACCGCCGCGACGTAATTCTCCACGGCCTCGTTGATGCTGCTCGCGCCGGTCATGAAATTCTTCATGAATCTGGCTTTCTTGCCGGAATACAAACCTAGCATGTCATACAATACCAGCACCTGCGCCGAGCAATCTATGCCGGCGCCAATACCCAGGGTGGGAATAGCCAGTTTTTTGGTAACTTTTTTCGCAAGCGCAGCGGGAACAACTTCCATCAAGAGCATTCCTGCGCCCGCTTTTTCCAAGGCAACCGCGTCTTCCAGCAATTGTTTTGCCTGGTTGTCAGTCTTGCCCTGTACCTTATAGCCGCCTAACTGATTTACCGATTGTGGTGTCAACCCGATATGGGCGCAAACCGGGATTCCGCGCCGGGTAAGAAATTCGACCGTTTCCGCCATAATTGAACCCCCTTCGATCTTTACCATATTTGCGCCTGCTGCAATTAGTTCTGCAGCATTCTCGAAGGTATCTTCCGGAGTTATCTGCGACGTGCCGAAAGGCATATCGGCCATGATGAATGCTTTGCTTGACCCACGCGTTACGCAACGAGTGTGATAGATCATGTCATCCAACGTAACCGGCAGGGTACTTTCTTCACCCTGCAGTACATTGCCCAGCGAGTCGCCGACCAGCAGAATATCGACGCCGGCATTTTCCAGCAACGTTGCGAAACTTGCGTCATAACAAGTAAGGACGGCGATTTTCTCCCCATCATCCCGCATTTTTTGTAAAGCACCTTGTGTAGTACGCATAGCTGAACTCCTGAATTGAACTTCTAGGTTCCACGATTGAAATATTCCCGGGGGCCGCGCATCTGCTCCACTTGTTGCAACAATAGATCAAAATCCTCCTGGCTATCAACAAAATTGAGACTTTCGCTGTTGATCATCATTACTGGGGCGTCTTTGTATTGATGAAAAAAACGGGTATAACTGTCAGTTAGCCGCCATAAATATTCCTCGGAAATGTTTTGCTCAAAATCGCTGCCGCGCCGTTTCACCCTCTCCATCAGCGTCGCGGGAGAAGCCTGCAAATAAATTACCAGGTCGGGCGTCAATGCTTGGGGTTGGACATGACAATAAATTTGCTGGTACAGATCATATTCAGCATCACTCAGCGTGAGCCTGGCAAACAATTGGTCTTTTTCAAGCAGGAAATCGCTTACGGTCACATTGGTGAACATATCCATTTGCGCAAAGCCTTGCAATTGATTAGCGCGCTGGAACAAGAAAAACAATTGTGTTGAAAGTGCATAGCGGGGAATATCGACATAAAATTTTTCGAGAAACGGATTGTCGGCCGGTTTTTCCAGCAGCAGCGCAGCGCTCAGGCGATTCGCCATGCGCTCCGCTAGACTGGTCTTGCCTACGCCAATTGGACCCTCGACTACGATGTAGCGATAATTTTCCAGCTTCATTTATTTTGCTCTCGCTCTATTCGCTGCCCTGCACAGGCGGTTAGCAATTCAGCAACAGCGCCCCGACCGGGAATATGGCAATCCGGCGCAATTTCCAGAAGTGATTGCAACACGAATGCCCGTTGATGCATGCGTGGATGCGGTAGGACCAAGCAGGGCTCGTTACACTGCAGGTCATCATATATCAGCATATCCAGATCAAGTGTTCGGGGGGCGTTGGAATACGCGCGTATACGCCCATAGCGATGTTCAATTTCGAGCAAGGCTTCGAGTAGGTCATGCGGGTTGAGAGCGGTCTCGATTCGCGCCACGGCGTTAATAAAATCAGGCTGATCCAGCCGTCCTACCGGAGCACTGCGATAAAGTGAGGAACACATCAGCAGGCGGCTTGAAGGAAGTCGCGCCAACTCGCCAAATGCCCGCCGTACCTGGAACACCGGGTCATCCAGATTGCTGCCTAGTGCAATGAAAGCCTGGCAAACGAACCGCGATTTGGAACATGACATTAACTATTTCGCCATGTTCGTAACTGAGTTGCTCATCTCTGTCTCATCGCCGGACACAGGTTTGTGGCGGCTACGGCTTCTTCTGCGCTTCTTTTGAGTTTCATCCTTGAGTAACATGGCTTCACGTTCACCGGAGCCGGCGCGTTGGAATGCTTCCCACCATTTACCCAATTCCACGTCCACCTCGCCGCTTTCGCAACGCAGCAACATAAAATCATATGCGGCGCGGAAGCGTGGGTGTTCTAGCAAGCGGAACGGCCTGCGCCCTGATCTTCCAATAAAACGCGGCTGCATAACCCAGATTTCCTGCATGACGGCGTCGTAACGGCGGGGAATTGCGAGCTTTTTATTTTGCGCCGCTAGTACATCGTTCATGGCCTGATGCAGGGCAGGAATCAAGTTTTCTCCCGCCGTTTGACGGATATTCCATGCCGCAAGTACCTCATGCCACAACAGAGCCGCAAACAGGAAACCGGGAGAAACCGATTTTTCCTGGCGAACGCGCTCGTCGGTTTTCTTGAGCGCGAGCGTGACGAAACGTTCACCAAGCGGCTGTTCCAGTATCACGTCAAGCATCGGCAGCAAGCCGTGGTGCAGGCCGCGGGTACGCAAGTCGATCACGCACGTTAGCGCGTGACCGGACAGCAGCAGCTTCAACATTTCGTCAAACAACCGCGACGGCGGTACGTTCTGCAGCAAGGGAGCAAGATCGCCAATAGGTGCAGCAGTATCCGTGTCTAACTGCATATCGAGCTTGGCCGCAAGTCGAACTGCCCGCAGCATCCTTACCGGATCTTCGCGATATCGTTGCAATGGGTTGCCGATGATGCGCAAGCGTTTTGCTCTGATATCGTCATAGCCGTTCAGGTAATCCCAGATTTCTTCGCTGACGGGATTGAAGAACAATGCATTTACCGTGAAATCTCGCCGCTTCGCATCTTCTTCCTGACTGCCGAATACATTGTCGCGCAGGAGACGTCCATGCTCGTCAGCATTCGTGTTGACTGTAACTCCATCGTCCTCGTCGGCGGATGTACTGCCACGGAAAGTAGAAACTTCCACTGTTTCGGCGCCGCACATCACATGAACCAGGCGGAAACGACGGCCGATAATGCGCGAACGGCGGAAAATGGCGCGCACCTCCTCAGGCGTGGCATTAGTGGCGACATCATAATCTTTCGGCTCCAGTCCTAGAAGCAAGTCTCGTGCCGCACCACCCACTATGAAACCCGAATATCCGGCCTCCTGCAAGCCAGACGTAACTTTCAGTGCACACGGATTGATGTGGTCGCGTGTAATGCCATGTTGCTTACGCGGAATGATGTTTGCCCCGGCGGAAGAAGAGCGGGACGAGGAAGCAGGAGCAGAGGGGTTGCGGTTGAAAACCCGGCGAAGAAGTTTACGGATCATTACGAAATTAAGGGGGATCTCTGAATAAGGCCGCGAGTTTGCCAGCAGGGACGCAATGGCGACTTTGCGGGACGGGTTACACGATGGGAAAGGGCGGGAGCGGCCGATTCCCCTCGCCAGGAGCCTGACAAAGCAGACCACGCGCAACATGCCGCGCAACGCAATCCATAAAGGATTATACACCCGGCATCGTTTCAGGCACGAAATGCCGCGCGCGCCCTACCACGAATTCCTCCATACTACACTGGTAAAGCGCCTCAAGATTGG
>JALYOY010000246.1 GCA_030856655.1 Pseudomonadota bacterium
ACCATGCTGCTGCTTCAAGAACGAATTCCAAAACCTACGGTTTTCCGTTCGCATGCCGCCGAGCTTCCCGATATCCGCGTGACGAAGGAGCTCCCAGACATGCCCATGCGTATGCTGGCAACCGCGAACACGCCAATTCCAGAGGTACAGCTTCTATCGAATGGCCGATACCATGTTATGGTCACCAATAGCGGCGGGGGGAGCAGCCGGTGGAAGGAACTTGCCATTACCCGCTGGCGAGAAGACATTACTTGCGACAACTGGGGCAGCTTCTGTTATCTGCGCGACGTGGCGAGCGGAGAGTTCTGGTCGAATACTCACCAGCCCACGTTAAAAGAAGCAAAGCGTTATGGGGTTCTTTTTTCCGAAGGACGCGTCGAATTCCGCCGTCGCGACCTCGATTTCGATACGCACACCGAGATTACGGTATCGCCCGAAGATGATATCGAACTGCGCCGGGTTCGCATCACCAATCGCGCATGGACGCACCGGACGATCGAAATTACTTCCTATGCCGAGGTAGTACTTGCGCCGCCGGCAGCTGATGCTCAAGCACCGGCTTTCGGCAATCTTTTTGTGCAGACAGAAATACTGCCCGACCGGCATGCGATTCTTTGTAGCCGAAGGCCGCGCTCTCAGAGCGACCCCATACCGTGGATGTTTCATTTAATGACGGTTCATGGAATCGCTGCCGACTCAGTCTCCTATGAGACGGACCGCATGGCATTCATCGGACGTGGGAATAATGTGTCCGCACCGCAGGCAATGACGGATCCGGCCCCACTTTCCGGAAGCACCGGCTCGGTTCTGGATCCGATCGTGGCCATCCGGCAGCGGGTTACCATTGAACCGGGCGAATCCGTGACGATCGATATGGTTACCGGAGTTGGCGACTCTCGTCATGCTGCCATGAGCCTGGTTGATAAATACCAGGATCAGCATTTGTCCGATCGCGTTTTTGATCTTGCGTGGACTCACAGCCTGGTCGTATTGCGGCAGCTCAACGCTACTGAGACCGATGCGCAGTTGTTTGGCCGTCTTGCCGGCTCGGTGCTATACGCTAATGCTTATCTGCGGGCCGATGACGCCGTCCTGAGCAAGAATCAGCGCGGTCAGTCCGGATTATGGGGATACGCCATTTCCGGCGACCTGCCAATCGTGTTGCTCCAGATCAGCGACGCAGCGAATATTGACCTGGTACGGCAACTGGTGCAAGCACATGCCTACTGGCGTGTGAAAGGATTGGCTGTTGATTTAATCATCTGGAATGAGGATCACTCAAGCTATCGGCAACTTCTGCATGACCATATCATGGGGCTAGTCATCGGTAGTGCTGAAGCTCATGTACTTGATCGTCCAGGTGGTATTTTTATTCGCCGCGCTGAGCAGATTGCTTCCGAAGATCGTATCCTGCTGCAGACTGTTGCACGTGTGATTGTTTTCGACAGCAAAGGTAATTTAGCGGAGCAGATAACGCGTCGCATCCCCGCTGGGTTGCCGATTCCACCGATCAGGCTGGAGCCAGTTCGCCAATCTGGTTCTGCTCAAGTCGATAAACTGCCTCATCGCCCGCTGCTCTTCGACAATGGGCTTGGAGGATTCACTCCCGACGGGCGCGAATATATTATAACAACCAGCCGGGATCGGACGACTCCCGCACCATGGTCAAATGTCTTGGCAAATTCACAATTCGGAACAGTTCTCTCCGAAAGCGGCCAAGCTTACACCTGGGGGGAGAATGCGCATGAATTCCGCTTGACTCCGTGGAATAATGATCCGGTTTCGGATCCAGGTGGAGAGGTCTATTATTTGCGCGACGAAGAAAGCGGCTATTTCTGGTCGCCGACGCCCCTACCGAAGCGGGGAGAAACGCCCTACGTCACCCGGCACGGATTTGGTTACAGTGTTTTTGAACATGCTGAGAACGGTATCAATTCTGAACTCTGGATTTATGTGGCTCTGGATGCCTCGGTGAAGTTCGCAGTATTGAGAGCGCGTAATGAATCCGGGCGACCGCGCAAGCTTTCGGCGACAGGGTGCGTCGAATGGGTGTTGGGCGATTTACCAGAGAAGAGCAGAATGCATGTCGTTACAGAAATCGATCCGGTAAGCGGAGTCTTGCTTGCTCGCAATCCGTATAATAACGAGTTCTCCGGGCGCATTGCGTTTTTTGACGTCGACGATCCAACACGCAGTGTTACCGGTGATCGCACCGAATTCATCGGCCGCAATGGCGGATTCAAGAATCCCGCCGCAATGGTTTCGGAAGAGCTTTCAGGGCGCGTTGGGCCCGCCCTCGACCCCTGCGGCGCTATCCGCGTTCCATTCGAGTTGCTGGATGGCCAGACGCGGGAAATCGTCTTTCGTTTGGGCGTCGGTTTTCACGCTGCGGATACTCTCAAGCTCGTGCAACGCTTCCGTGGACCGACAGTAGCGCATGAGGTTCTGCAAACGGTGCACCGCTATTGGGAGCGCACGCTCAGCACTATACAGGTGGAGACGCCCGATCCCTCCTTCAATGTAATGGTCAATGGCTGGCTGGTATATCAAGTAATGGCTTGCCGCCTATGGGGGCGTAGCGGGTACTATCAAAGCGGGGGAGCTTTCGGGTTTCGTGATCAGTTGCAGGATGTAATGTCACTCGTTCACGCTGAACCCATCCTTGTTCGCCAGCATTTGCTGCGAGCGGCGGAGCGCCAGTTTATTGAAGGTGATGTTCAGCACTGGTGGCATCCGCCAGGAGGCCGCGGCGTACGGACCCGATGTTCGGACGATTATCTCTGGCTGCCTCTGGCGACCTGCCGTTATATTGCTGCTACAGGCGATATTGCCGTGCTGGACGAGTTCATCCCTTTCCTCGAGGGGCGCCAGGTTGGCCCCGACGAGGACTCGTACTATGACTTGCCGGTTCGTTCTGAACAGACTGCAAATTTGTATGAGCATTGCATGCGCGCGGTCGTGCACGGCCTGCGATTCGGAGAACATGGGCTTCCGCTGATGGGCAGCGGCGATTGGAACGACGGAATGAACCTCGTCGGATTCCACGGGCGCGGCGAAAGTATCTGGTTGGCTTTCTTCTTGTACGATGTGCTCATTCAATTTTCCAGTCTCGCTCGACGGCGCGGAGACACGGACTTCGCCGCACACTGCAAGAAGGAAGCTAACCTGCTGCGAAAGAATATTGAGCGACACGGCTGGGATGGTGAATGGTATCTTCGCGCTTTCTTCGATGACGGCTCTCCACTCGGATCGTCCGGCAATCCTGAATGCCGCATTGATTCGATTGCGCAGAGCTGGTCAGTATTGTCAGGAGCTGGCGCCGATGAGCGCCAACTACAGGCAATGAAAGCTGTGAATCAACACCTTGTCCGGCGGGATGCGGGCCTGGTTCAACTTCTCGACCCGCCGTTTGACCAATCGCCGTTGAACCCCGGTTATATCAAAGGCTACGTCCCCGGTGTGCGCGAGAATGGAGGCCAATACACACATGCGGCGATCTGGGCAACGATGGCCTTCGCCGCATTAGACGATTGCCAGCGCGCGTGGGAATTACTGAAGATGATTAACCCCGTTAATCATGCGCAGACGCCGGAAGGGGTTGCGACTTATAAGATCGAGCCATACGTCGTTGCCGCGGATGTTTATGCGGTTTCTCCTCATACCGGCCGTGGAGGATGGTCGTGGTACACGGGGTCTGCCGGCTGGTTGTACCGCACGATGCTGGAAACGCTGCTGGGTCTTACTTTAGAGGAAAACAAATTGTATTTCAAACCTTGCCTGCCTACGGATTGGCAGACGTTCACTGTGAACTACCGCTATCGAGGAACAGCCTACCGCATCACTGTGATTCAGACAACGGGCGGCAACGGCAAGGAAGGTGTAACTATTGATGGAATCGAACAACCCGATCCGGTCATTGCCTTGGTCGATGACGGCGGCCGGCACAACGTCGAAGTTCGGCTATGAAATGTACCGGCGTAGCGGCAACAGACCTCCAGGTGACTGCTCATATTCAACTCGGCCATGAGCGCAATATTTTTTGTATCAGATCAGGCACATGCATCGCGATTGGGTAGCGCTTATGTAGTTACAGTATTAGTTGAAGACTGCGACAATCCGGTTGCGGGGATATCAGCGCCAAGAGTTGGGGACATCTTGAACGTCGTGGGCTGGCTAATCCTGGCAGTCAGGCCCTGAGTATATCGCTGCAGCAGGTAGCGTAGCGGACTGCCAAGCTCGAATTCTCTTCTCAAATTTGCTGCCTTAAGCCGGTAACCATAGCCGCCGCTTTGCACCACTGCCCGGTTTGGCGTGGTTTTTCTGCCCATAAGCATGGCAATGCCGAACAATCCTTCATTACCGATAACGGCAATTTTCGCCGCCTCTCCACCTTCCGTAATAGAGAGCAGGGAAATAATACTGGTAGTGGGGAAATACACAAGGTCTATTTCGCCACCATTCTCGTAAACAGCCCATCCTTGTGGCAGGGATACCAGTTCAAGGCACAATTTCAGGCGTTCGTAAACCTCTTCAGGAAGAGCTGCCAAAAAAAGGTTTTGCTTAGGGGTATGAAGGTATGGCATTACGTCCTCTCTTTCCGGTTCAGGTTGATTGACTGTATGGCTGACATATGTAGCAGTGGTAACTTACGTAGCGGTATACGTGGTATCACGTAGCACCGTAGCACCGTAGCACCATAGCAC
>JALYOY010000252.1 GCA_030856655.1 Pseudomonadota bacterium
ACCTAAAGGCGCGCACCGGTGAATTAACGCCGCCGGGAATGTATTTTTGAGAGAGTTCAAATAATTGCTGGTTACGTGAGGTCATTTGATAACTCATATTTATGAGGAAGGGAATATTTGAGGTTGAATAACCGGGAAAATTTTTCAGTTGCAGACCGAATATTTGCAGCACCATACAGCGCATTGCTCGCCGCCACCGCATCGGTGCCCAAGCGTATTAGCTCTACGGCATTGTCCGAAGTCATCCCACCAATAGCGACAACAGGAATATGCAGTATTCGCTTTGCCTGACGCAGCAAATCAATGGGGGCTGCTGCTGCACCGGGTTTAGTGATGGAAGCAAAAAAAGCGCCGAAGGCGACATAATCCGCGCCTTGGCGCTCGGCTTCGATGGCAAGCTCCAGCCGGTCGTAACAAGAGACTCCAATAATTTTTCCGTGCCCCAGTCTGCGCCGCGCTTCGGCTAAGGGGACGTCTTCCTGTCCTAAATGCATGCCGTCAGCGCCGGCCTCAACGGCAAGATCGAGATGATCGTTAATGATAAAGGGCACGCTGAATTTCCGGCAAAGATGGGCAAGTAAACGTGCCTGTTCCAACCTCAGCGCAATACCCGCTGTTTTATTACGGTATTGGATTAGCCTCGCTCCGCCCATCAGTACCTGCCGCGTCATCGCCGCCAGACTGGAAGTAGCGTGCACATCTGGTGTAATTGCATATAACCCGTCAATTCCCGGCCGCGTCATTTGCCTTATCTCCGTTTGCGGCATCGGCTTCATCGCGTGCCCAGAATAACCGATCTGGCAGATACTGGCCCATTCCGGGACGGAAACCGGATTTTAGCGACTGCCAGGTATACTCTTGGGCTTCATACACTCCCTCGGCGATGGGCAGGCCATTGGCAAGAGCAGCGGCGATGGCCGAGGCAAGGGTGCAGCCTGACCCATGGTATGAGCCCGCTAACCGCTGCCACGAATCCGTACGTATCAGGCCGTCGGTTCCATACAGGTTATTAATTACCTCTGAAGTATTTTCATGGGTTCCGGTAATCAGCACGTATTCGCAACCCATATGCAGAAGCCGGCCTGCGCACTGGCTCAAGGGCAGCGTGCCATATTCATCCTCATCATCCTGTGCCAGTAGCCGCGCTTCCATGCTGTTGGGGGTGAGGATAGTCACTTGAGGAAGTAACAGTTCGCGCATTGCCATCACCATATCTTCATTGGCGAGCTCGTCGCCCCGGCCGGACGCGAGCACCGGGTCCAGCACGAGTGGGATGTTAGGATAATCGGAAATCACTTCGGCAATGGCTGTGATAATTTCAACGCTGCCTAGCATGCCGATCTTGAAAACATGCACAGGCATGTCTTCCAGAACTGCGCGGGCCTGGTCCGATACCCATTCCGGATCTAGCGCCATGACATCATCTACTCCGGCGGTATCCTGCACAGTAATGGCTGTAATCACTGATAAGGGGTGGCACCCCATGCTGGCAAGAGTAAGAATATCGGCCTGGACACCGGCGCCACCACTCGAGTCGCTAGCAGCGAAAGAAAGTACTATAGGGGGTGGCTGAGACATAGACTAATACCGTAAAATAATATTTTAACCCAAATTACTCTCATCATGCCCACTACCGAAAGCCGCGTTTACCGTTGCTACATGTGCCTCATTTGCGGCTTCATATACGACGAAGCTGAAGGATCGCCGGAAGAAGGTATTCCTGCCGGCACGAGGTGGGAAGACGTGCCGATGAACTGGACTTGTCCGGAGTGCGCCGCGCGCAAGGAAGATTTTGAGATGGTGGAGATTTAAATGCGCATCCTGCACACTATGCTGCGAGTCGGCGACCTGGAAAAATCCATTGCTTTCTATACCGATGTGCTAGGGATGAAAGTGCTGCGCCGGAGAGATTACCCCGAGGGAAAATTTACCCTGGCTTTTGTCGGTTACCAAGAGGAAGCAGATGGCGCAGTTCTGGAATTAACCCACAATTGGGATATAAAGAAATACGATTTAGGCTCTGGCTATGGACACATTGCTATAGAAGTGGATAACGCCTACCAGACCTGTGAGGATGTCAAGGAGCGCGGTGGCAAAGTCACGCGTGAAGCGGGGCCGATGAAACATGGGGCCACCGTGATTGCATTCGTGGAAGACCCGGATGGTTACAAGATCGAGTTCATCCAGAAAAAAACAGTATAAGACGTAAAAATGGGCAAGAAGGCGAACCGGAGTTCGATCCTTATCCCTGGCGAAAGATCCAATTTATCGACGACCAACTCCCGGTGCACCAGCCGCGCTCCCGTTGCGGAAAGAAATGTGAACACTTTTTTGAACTTCGGTTAGATTTAACTCCGGGCAGGTTTGCATCCAAGCCTGGCATGGGCGCTGCCACAGGGCACCGATCGTCTGCGCATAGTGATTAGATTGGATCGGCATGAATAATGCTGGAACTAAACGCGCGCTGAAATAT
>JALYOY010000272.1 GCA_030856655.1 Pseudomonadota bacterium
GTATTGCAGATCGTAGCCCAACGCCTGGATGAGCAGGCGCGTACCGAAGATACGGTTTGCCGTTACGGTGGGCGACGAATTTCTTCATTGGCTGGTCAATCCGCGCAGCATCAATAATATCCATCGCATCACGGGGAGCGTCTTTGAGCGGATTTCGGAGCCCCTGACGATTGATTGCCTGGCGTTGACCGTAGCACCCCGCATCGGCATTGCCGTACATCCGGATCATGGAGACACGGGTCTGGAGCTGGTGGCGAATGCAGATGCGGCCATGTACCAGGCAAAGAAATTAAAGGCCGGGTTCCTCCTGTTTGATAAGGATCATCCCGGGTAAGTGAACCGCTCTCTGCACTTGGCAACGCATCGTGATATGCGTTGCCTATGCTTTATCTCGCGGGCTGAAGCCTAATATTTTCATTGCGGGCACTATGGATCGCCCTGAAGCTACATAGTCAGCCCATGGGCGATTCCCCGTATCCAGGCGATCCTGGATATTGGAAGCAGTCCATTGGTCCGCGCTGGTAAGTGCCTCCAGTTCTTCCCATGCCAACGGCACGGACACACCCAGACCTGGGCGGGCACGAGCGGGCCACGCCGATGCAGTGGTTGCCCCGAGACCATTCCGCAGGTAATCAATAAAGATCCGCCCCACCCGATTGCTTGGGCCGCTTTTCGCTACAAAACGCGCGGCGGGATTGCCTTTGCCAGGTGCTCAACGATGGCTTGGGAGAAATCCTTAACGGTATCCCAATCGCGCAGCCGCATGATGGGCACAACGACATGCAACCCCTTCCCACCACTGGTCTTCAGAAAAGACACCAGCTGCAGTTCATTCAGGAAGATGCGCACAATCTGTGCAGCTTCCTGCATAAAGCTCCATTTAACCCCTTCTCCCGGATCTAGATCAAAGATCATGCGGTCAGGCTTGCCGAGCGCATTCTTGGTCGCATTCCAGGTGTGAAACTCGATTACGTTCATTTGCGCCGCTGACAGGAGCCCGTCGGGTGTCGAGACTTCAATAAATGGTGGATGTTCGGGATCCAACGCCTGGTCAAGCTGAATTACGCCTGGCATCGTGTATTTTTCCAAATGTTTCTGAAAAAACAGTTGGCCCGTGATGCCCTCAGGAGCCCGCACCAGGGACACCGGGCGCTGGGCAAGATGTTCCATCATAAGAGAACCCACGCGTTCGTAGTAGCGCACCAGATTCATCTTGGTGAAGCCGGTGGTGGGGTCGATCACGCGTTCGGGATGCGAGACTCGCGGCGTTGCTGGAAGTGATTGGGGCGCGGGGTCCGGGACCGGTTTTGCTCTCGGTTTGCTGGGACTCGCATGCACCGGTTTCTCTCGAATGATTGCCTCAGCCTTTTTGTCGATTCTTAAGCCATGAAATACCGAGTGGCGGATATGGCTGTCCCGAGTCCATTCGCCAAAGGAGACTTCGGCAACGAGCGTTGGCTTCACCCAATGAACATTGCGGCCAATGCCGGTTGCCTTGCTAAATGGGTTGCTCGCGGCTGCAACTATTTCCAGCTTTGCCTTCAGTTCGCGAAGCGCTTTATCGCTAAAGCCTGTGCCAACGTTGCCGGCATAGCAAAGCTTTTTTTCTTCATCGTAGAAGCCCAGCAAAAGTGAACCAATTCCGACCCGGGAGCCCTGTGGGTCGGTGTAGCCGCCAATGACGAATTCCTGGCGCTGGCCGCATTTGAGTTTTATCCAGTTTGGGGAGCGGCGGGAAACATATATCGAGTCCTGGCGTTTCCCGATAACACCTTCCAGACCCATCCGGCACGCCGAGAGGACAATATCCTTAGGTGGAACATCAAAGGTTGCGCTGAAATGCACCGTATCCGTTGAGCGTGTCTCAAACAATCGTTTGAGGTATTCACGCCGTTCAGCCAAAGGGGAAGCTCTCAGGTCATATCCATCGTGGAAAGGTATATCGAAAACATAATAGATGATGCTTTGCGTGCGCGAACTGTCGAAGGCGTTTTGTAGTGACTGAAAGTCCGGAATGCCGTTCTCGTTTGGCACAATGACTTCACCATCCAGCCATCCATTACCCAGTTTCATTTCATCTATTGCTTTCAAGAGGTGCGCTAATTTGTGGGACCAATCGTTTCCGTTGCGGGTGAACAATTGTATAACTGGGCCCTTAATTCGGGCCAGCAGACGGTAGCCATCGAACTTGATTTCATAGGCCCACTCGGTTGGCTCATTGGGAGGCCCATCTACCAGAGTGGCGAGCTGAGGCTTGAGCGTAGGAGGCAGCTCGGATTTTATTGCTTGTGCAGGTACCTTAGGCATATCGTGCGAAACGAGCGCGCTTTTTTTTGTTCTTGAACTTGCCCGTCGGCTTATAGCGCTTAGGGGCTTAGCATTCTTGGAAATAGGCATTTCAATCCGGTAAATATATTTTAAGGCTACTTAGAAATTAAGTTTCATTTGATGCCTGACTGCCCGGGCAAAGAGACGGGCGCCAAATAACCATCTGGCTACAACCGACATTTTGGAATCGAGAGGCAATGCATGCCTTACTGGCGGCTCCGACTTAATCACCGCATCAAGTACGGCC
>JALYOY010000308.1 GCA_030856655.1 Pseudomonadota bacterium
TGAAATGCCGTGCCACCATAATCTTGAAGAATACTTAGCCGCGTATCTTGACAATGCCAACCTGCGCGACGATCCCAAGGGACCATTATTTCGCACCATTGGACGCGGCACCCGTAAGCTAACCGACACCTCACTGGTGCAAGCGAATGCCCACGCCATGATTCAGCGCCGCATGGCCGCCGCCGGGATTGCGACAAAAGCCGGAAATCACAGTTTTCGTGCTACAGGCATTACATCCTATCTTAAGAATGGCGGCTCTCTGGAAAAAGCTGCTGCCATGGCAAATCACTCCAGCACCCGCACAACACAGCTTTACGACCGGCGTCACGAGGAAATGTCGCTGGATGAAGTGGAGAAAATAGGAATTTAGGCTCCGCCAGCATCGCTCGAAATCCTATACAACTTTACTGTCGTTTGTTTAAACGCACCCAATTGTGTTTCCTTTCGTTTTCGTTCTTCGGGGGGATACTTCTTGAGGATTTTCCGGGGATGAGAACGATAAGCTCCTGCTCTTTCCAGACAGTTGCTCACATCCCGTAATCTGCAGCGCTTACCTAATTCGCGCCGGCCGGAAGGCCCGGCCTGCTATATATGCACCGTCCTACCAGAACGGCAGATCGGATAACAGTTCGCTGGCGGCGGCCATAATGCCCGGATTAAAATCCCGTAGCTGCTCGGGGGGGCCAACATTTTTCTCAATTTAAAACTAAAACGGGATGATTCAATCCACAGGAATTAAGCGATAGCCTTCCTTCTTGCTGTTCCAAGATATGAAAATGCCCCGAGTATTGATGAGTAGAAACGGAGAATCTGTATTACCTGTGCTTTCTGCAAATAACCTAGGCGGCAACCAAGTTCGCCCCCCATCGCTGGATTGCATCGCCAGAAGTTGTGTTTTCTCGCCGTCAAACTCAATCCAAGTCAAAACGATATTCTTTCCCTGGGCCAGGATATCAGCATGACTGGCCAGTTTTTCAGAGTCACCGAACGGCAAGGGATCGGAGAAGTGTTGTCCACCGTCGGATGAATAGGCATAGAACAAACCTTGGCGGACACTGCCTTGCGTAAACCAGGCAATATGGTAGCGATCATCATTACCGATTGAAATCGCGGGCCCATGTTCAGGACAACCTTCGATTTTCCATTCGTCAAAAGTCACTCGCCAAGGGATTGAAAACTCCCCATCAGCACGCCCTTTTTGAAGACCGTGATCTCTAATATTGCCCTCATAAATAAAGCGGGACAACAGAACGGGCTGGTTCTCTTTATCAAAAGCAGCAGCAATACGGCAGCACTCACAAAGACTATCAGAGAGTTTTTGGTTGGCAGATTCAGCGGTATCTTGGCCAACAATGGTCGCGAAATACATTGCGTTGCCTGGTTTCCTCCAATCGGTGCGGTCACGTTCGTCTAGCCAGAAGATATAAACTTTACCCGCAAAACTTAAAGCTAATTGGCCCAGAGAAGAATTCGCTTCGGAGGCTTTGCTGCTTATCGGTCTTGGCGTTGAAAAATTGCGGCCATTATCGGTGGACATGCTGAAGTATTGGGCTACCGGCTGAGTGCCTTCTGCCGCATATATGACATAGATCCTTCCGGAACCATCCACGGCGATGCCAGGTCGATTCTCCCCACTTACCTTGATGCGCTGCGATTCGCTGTTGACACGTACAGGCGTGCTGAAGGTTTTGCCTAGATCAGTTGAATAATCGACATAGACATGCTTTTTCTCCGGCACAATTCGCCATAAGCGGTCATCTGGGCCGAAAGCAGCGGTGACGTATAGACCACCGCCATGGGCATTATGCTGGTCAGCCGTACCAGCTTTTGGATGATTATGATCGCCATAGCTACTCGTGCTGAACGCCATTGAACCGATCAGCAGCAGGCAGCTAAACAGCCGACTCAACAATCCCTTTGCACTTGGTTTGCTCTCCATGCTAACGATACTTGTAGCTACCTAGTCCGGCAATGGGTCCGCCTATCAATGCATTTCTGCACTCATGCATTTCTGGCTGCAAGGCTTAAAATGCGGCAACAAAGCGGTAAGTAATGCGGTAATCGGGGGGACTCTGGTAACCGTTGGTGTCTTTAACTATCGGTGTACCTATGGACAGGGCTGTATTCCAGCTTTTGCCCCCCGAGTATCGGATGCCCGGTGAGATATAAATAATATTACCCCCTGAGTTCGGGTTGGTGCCCAGACCAGTAGTCTTCTGACGATCCTGCCAAACACCGTTAAGTTCCAGCACGGCGGTCCAGGGGGCATTATTGCTGGATGAGAAAAGAGCGTTGCTAGCCGTGCCCACGATGGCATAGGAAAGCGCAAGATTATAGTCAAAAGTGTCGCCAAGGTCGGTTTTTTGCGTTCCGCTAGTGGTGACGGTATAGAGGATACTGCTATCAAGTGAGACCTTACCCATTGCACGCGTGAAAGAAAACCCGGCAGAAGGATTCCAAGAGCCCCCACTAGGTTGACTATGCGCTTCAAATATTTCGCCCTGGCTAGTTTTGACGCCGGTTGCGCCCGATCCAGTTTTGAGCCCAACCACCAGCGATAGATGGTTTAAATTATTTGTGGAACGAAAAAAACGATATTGACTAAAGAGAGAGACACCCCCGAAGCCTCCCGGATTGCCTTGTCTATTGACGGCATCACCATCTTCGTTCGGGGAACGTACCCCGAAACGCTGCGTATAAGGAAGCCTGATACCCAGCGTCCAGTTGTCGGTCACACCATAGGCAGCAAATACCGATGGCTGTAAAAAGATTTTAGCGTATGGACATCGCCATGGGCGTCATCGACGGCATTATTCTTTAAGTCAAGCAACTTTGCGTCTGAAGCACTGTTGAAACTGGTGAACTGGGTAATGACGCCGCCGGCTAACATACCGGTAGGAAGCGTTATCCCCGTTTGAGTGACAATGGGAGATGCGGTACCAATCCCGAAACCCAAAGCGCCGTGATCAGCGAAAGCTACATCGCTGTGAATAGCAAAAGCCGAGACTACAAGCACCGTTAGCGTTATTATTTTTTGTTGATTGAATTGATTCAACGGTACCGCCATTTTTTCGTAAAGACTTTAAATCAAAACATCTAAGCACACAGCATAATTACAAATAAGACCACAGTTTCTGGATCTTTCTTTATATCAGTGAAGCGAAGAGTACCCCTCTTTAGGACCGTTGGACATGCGACAAATTGCCGCATCGCTAGATGGATGAGCTATCACGATCAGTGTGGTATTGATGGTATAATACGTTATACGTACAACGTATGGAGATTACGATGCACAAGAGAATGACCATAACCTTGGATGAAGATGTCTATGAGGGGCTTTACCGTACTGTTGGCAAGCGGCGAATGAGCCAGTTTATTGAGGACCTGGTAAGGCCGCACGTGATGGATAGCTCGCTGGACGAGGGATACAGGGCAATGGGTGCCGACAAGGAACGGGAAGCCGAAGCCCAGGAATGGTGCAACGCCCTTGCCAATGATATGGCCAATGAAGCGCGGTGAGGTCTGGTGGGTAGAATTTGATCCGGCAGTGGGGAGCGAGATCCGCAAGACACGCCCCGCTGTCATCGTCAGCAATGATGCCGCTAACCGGCATCTGGCGCGGGTTGTGGTTGTGCCGCTGACCAGCAACGCGGGCCACCAGTACCCGGGAGAAGCCTTGGTAACAATTGCCGACAAGCAGGGCAAGGCAATGGCCGACCAGATCATGGCGGCAGACAAAACCCGCCTTAAAAGGCAACTTGGTATTCTATCAAAACCCGATATGCTGGCAGTAGAGGATGCGATCCTGGTTCATTTGGGAATGCCGAGGTGATTACCCAGGTAAGTTTACTTCCAGAGACAAAAACTATCTCCAATACGGCGCACCGGCTTGTCGTGGCTCGGACATCTCCAGCAGCTCTTTACGTATCACTGCGTTTCTTCCTTAATTGAGGCAACACCGAGGTTGGCGTGGAACAGCAGGTCGTCGTTGAAGAAAAACTGGGATGGCGCGGCATAATCGAGGCTAAAAAGGCTGCTATCAATTTAGCCGAAGCCGAAAGCCAAGCCAAAGCCTATTCCTGACGAGTTCATATCCCGTCGTGAGATTGACAATGGTTGTGCTATAGGGAGCCACAGGATTGTTTGTATCCACCGATACATTGCCGAAATGGCGCAAGCGGAGGGTGGCAAAGAAATTATGCGGTAAATTCAAGGTCGCACCCGCGCTGATGGTACGCCCTACCGCGTTGGGAATATGAAATCCATACTCCTGGTTGGAAGGATCGCTGGCCTGATTTGACTGGGCCTGGTCATAACGCGCACGGGTAAGCGCGAAATCGGCTTCCAGGGTTAGCCAATTGCTGGGCTTGTAGAAATTCGCCCACTCAATGCCGTAGCGGGTGCTTGCGCCGCTTGCTTCCGTAGTACCGGCATCGCCGCTAAATACCAGTTCCGAGGCCGAATGCAAGTACCAAATGGCTACCGTAGATTTCAAGCCAGTAATGGGCTCGGTACGAAAACCCACTTCGGCACCTTTTTGCCGCACCAGTCCATTGGCAGCCAATTGAGGTGCAAAGATATTGCCGGCTACTCGGTTGGGATTTACCGTCGCGGTTACGCCGCGCGCATCGTTGGAATGGTAGCCTTCGCCAGCATTAAGGTAAATCTCAGTTTTATACCAAGGCCCGAGAACAACGCTCAGCTTAGGGCTCATTAACGCGTCGGTTGTGTTGCCGGAGTTTTGCGGAACGGTCAATGCTTCCACATCGAAATTGACAATATCGCCGCGCAAACCTGCGGTAGTCCTGAGTTTAGGCAGCCAAAAAGTCCGGTTTTGCAAATAAACGCCGGCTCTGGTT
>JALYOY010000340.1 GCA_030856655.1 Pseudomonadota bacterium
CTGCCATTCACCTGGGGCAATGCCGTGCAGCGAACATGTGCCAACGGCATAACGGATCAGCCGCAACGTGGGGAAGGATACAGCCGCAGTCATGTGGCGCACCTGCCGGTTTTTGCCTTCTGTGAGCGTCAGTTCAATCCAGGAAACGGGAATATTTTTACGGAATCGGATGGGCGGGGTGCGCGGCCAGAGGTTATCCGGTTGATCCATCACGCGTACCCGCGCAGGCATCGTTCTGAACCCTCCCAGTGCAACCCCTTGGCGTAACTCATCCAAAGCAGCTTCATCTGGTACGCTCTCCACCTGCGCCCAATACGTTTTGATCAGTCCGTGTCTGGGATCGCTGATTTTGTTTTGCAATTTGCCATTATCAGTAAGTAGCACCAGGCCTTCGCTATCCGCATCGAGGCGGCCGGCTGGATAAAAACCCGGCAGCGGTATGAAATCCTTGAGGGATTTGTACCCGGCTTCAGGCGTGAACTGGCAAATGACTCCATAGGGTTTATTGAAAAGAATGAGACGGGACATGGCTGTTCAGGCTTAATGTGTACGGATGAACCCCGGGAAGGATATGGCTCAAGAGCAGCACCCACGGAGATTATGACAAAGCGCGAATGAGAAAACCGCCAACATGTTTTTGAGGGATTGCAGAGCGTTCTCGCTGATGAAATTGACCGAGATTACCTCTTTCCGTGTTTGAGCGTCACTTAACATAGCGGCACGGCAAAAATATCAGCGAGAAATTTCACCAGCGCAGCGTTGGCCGGGTCGTATGTGGAGAGTAAGGGTAAGCCGATGACCGCCATCATTGTTGCGGTACCATGCGAGAAGTGTCAGAGGCGGTGGCGCAAGAGATCCCAATGGACAATGGGTTGTATTAAAAATAACTACATAATGGCAACAAGACACGAAGGCGCATGCTATTTTTCTGAGGAGCAACGCAGCGTGGTTAAAGCCTGCTCATTTTTTAAGTCTCGATCCGCCTGCTATTACCTTTTCTAAGGGCCTCGGCAATCTGTTTCTGTTATCCGCTTGAAACCTTCTTCGTTGTGAAACGGTTAGCTACCATACCGGCCGTAGAAGCTCCACGTACAAGCGATTAAGTTGCTTGCTCACACTGTCGATTTTGTCATCCCGGTATCGAAGATATTGTTAGCGATGTTAACTCCAAGCGGAACCCCACCAATGTTCTGGGTGAAATCGGGCACGCCGCTGCTATCGACAGCAAAGGAATCAAATACCCAATGCACTCCTAGATAAACGCGGCTGAGACCATTTTCTTCGATCATTTGCCAAAGACCATTGGGGAAGCCGCGAATGTGTTTTGGCCGCACCGTGCCATTGTTATCTTTGCTAATGCCGTTGTGTTCATCAGACACAAATGCAAGGTCTTCGAAGAGGGTGTCCGGACTCCTGTCATCGGCATCCACGCCATAAAAGCGACGAACTATATGGAATGCCGCGGCCCCGAATGTTGCATGCCCTGAGGGATAGGCAGGAAACGGGGGCGTAAAATTCTTCACCTTGCCCGTTAACGAATGCAGACAGGGGTACATAGTATTGGTTGCCGCAACCATTGAATTTGTCGCTGGTGCACCCAGCGGCAACCAATAGGGGTGACAATCGTTATCAATGTTGTTGTTGCCCTCCCCAGCAGGTCCCATGGAAAGGTCGTGCTCACGGATGCCAATAACGGGTCGCCAGAAATCATGTATGTACTTCTGTTCCCATGACAAAATCCCGGCGTCGGCCAATGCGACGTTTACCAAAGCAAACAGCCGAGCGTTCTGCTCTTCCGTATTCTCCTGGGCTTCGGCAATTTCACGCACGATCTGGTTGTAAAGACGTGGTGGCGTACCGAGGCCCGCAGCGCCATCGTATCCCCAATATACACCGATTAGGGTCTGATCTACCGTCCGGCGCGACGCGGAGGGCACGCTTCCGAATAACTCCGGCGCGATTCCTCTGCCACGTACCTGCCGGAGTGCTTGCGTATAATCGGGAGTGCCTGGCGGTGGGGGAGGCAGGTTCACAAATCGCTCATCGACCGCGAAACACTTTGAGTTTGTACCGTAAAATGGAGCATGATATCCCTGCTCCGGATTGTCTGGATCGACGCGATGCGCGCCACGCGCCATTGACGCAGCGTAGCCATTATCGCTTGCGTCCGGGTCGTCCTTGCGATCGGCCAAAATTTGTTGAGCCACAAGAAGGCCGAAATCATGGCCGTCCTTCAGCCCGGGTCCCTGTAATCCTGCTTGGGTGTGTTTCAAGTCAAAAAATGCCTTTTGACTGGGAAATAATTTCGACAACGTAGCATGGGCAGCGGCGGCTACCGCAGCATTTCGCGCTGCTCCGGGCAACGCTGGCGGCAAGCCAGGCAGATAGGGCGTCAGTGGATCTGGGTTGCCGGACACCCCGGCAAACGCGTCGTACATAGCCAAGTGCACGATCGCTAAGGCGCGTGAACTCAAGTCTGACTGCAGCATGAGCGGTAGTCGTATTTAATATAGATCATCTCTTTCAGAAAGCAAGGATCTCAACCGTAGTTGCAGACGTCAGGTGCGGTGGACTTACACTGTACTGGAGCAAGTACAATTCCTTCCCGACGCCGGCCTCGCGTGCGGGACCGCTACAGCGACATCGTTGTCGGTCAGGATCGCCAGCCGGTGCTGCCTAAAGCCATTGGGGGCCGAATCAATAAAACATCAGAACAAGCGGGAGATTTCCCGCTGCAACTGCGCCACGACAAATAGCAGCAACTGAATAATCACCAGCACAAAAAGCGGCGACAAGTCCACATTGCCGATGGGCGGAATGCGCTTCCGGATAACTCCCAGGAATGGCTGCGTGATACTGTCGAGCGTCGGGGCCAACGGGCTGTTGGGGTTGAACCAGGAAAGTACCGCTTGTACGATTATTGCTACCAGAATAATGTAGAGCGACATTTTAATAATTTCCATCAACCCCAGCAGGACAAGCCCCGCAACCGCGATGCCTATAGTGGAACTGAAATCGTAACCCTGAAGCATATGCACCGCAGTCAGCAGAATGCATTGCGCAAGCCATGCCAGCAGTAACGTGGAAAGATCCATTCCCTTGAATCCGGGAATTACCCGGCGCGCGGGCCGTACGATAAAATCGGTCACTGCAACGAGGAATTGCGACAGCGGGTTGCGGTAGGGCGCACGCAGCAGTTGCATATAAAAACGCAGCAGCAGCGCCAGAGAAAACAACCCCAGCAGGGTGTCGAGCAGGAATATCAGTATCTGGGTGAGCATAAACGTTTCCTAAATTCAGGTTCTGCCAAACTCATCGCCCAATTCACATGAGCGCTGGTTTGCCACGTGCATCGCACGTATGACGGCGTTCTTGACTCCGTCTTTTTCCAAAGACTGTATTGCGCGCTCTGTGGTGCCGCCCTGCGAAGTTACCCGAGCGCGAAGCACGGCAACGCTTTCATCGCTTCGATTCGCAAGCCCTGCCGCGCCCAGAAAGGTCTCCAGCGTCAGCAGCCGTGCCTGGGTCTCAGTGAGCCCTAATTCCTGCCCCGCCTTCTGCATTGCTTCAATAAAATAGAATACATAAGCTGGGCCGCTGCCGGAAAGGGCCGTAACTGCATCCAGCAGCTCCTCGCGCTCCAACCATAGCACGGAACCCACCGCGGCGAGTATGGCCTCTGCGGTGTGCTTTTCCTCCGCGTTTACACCAGGCAGAGCATAGAGGCCGGTGACCGCCGCGCGAATCAATGCCGGAGTGTTGGGCATGGCTCGCACTACGCGTTCGTGACCACCCATCCAGTGGGATATATCAGTAGCGCGAATACCGGCAGCGATAGAAATGACCAGGTGGTTTTCGAGCAGCGATGCAAGCTCCTGCGCCACGGCTGGAAGTTGCTGCGGTTTGACCGCCAGCAGGACGACGTCGCTATCGGCCACGCCTTCGGCAAGCCCGGCTAACGCTTCCACATTAAGCTCATGTTTTATTTTCTGACGCCCTTCCGCGCTGATTTCCACTACACGTATCTGCGTGGGCGAATATCCCTGTTGCAACAGTCCGCTGATCAAGGCGGCAGCCATATTGCCGCCGCCGATGAAGGTGATGTTCATGTAGACCCCATGGCCGTAAAGTTTAAACTGCGATAATAAGCCCTTGCGCTTCCATGAACTTGGAGTTCTAAGGTACGGTGGCAATCAAGCGTACCTCCCCCTAGGCGGTAGAATGTATAAAGTCTCGTGCTTTTCCATATTGTTCACTTTGGGCTTTATTTCTGACAATGCGGACAATAAAAACTCGAACGCTGTCCCTGCTTGAGTTGCCTGATGGTTGCGTCGCATTTCCGGCAAGGCTGTCCGGTTCGGCGATATACCCAATACTGCTGCTGAAAATAGCCGGGATTGCCGTCGCTATTGACGAAATCTCGCAAGCTGCTGCCGCCTGCTTCGATCGCGAGATTGAGCGTTTCCTTTATCGCTCGCGCTAATTTTTCGTACCTGCTCACGCCGATCTGCCCTGCGCCAGTCGTTGGATTGATGCCTGCACGGAAGAGCGCTTCGCTGGCGTAAATATTGCCGACACCCACGACAATATGGCTGTTCATCAGCACTTCCTTGATGCTGGCGCTGCGGCCTCGGGTTTTTTTGTATAATAAATTTCCGTTGAATGCCGCGGTAAGCGGTTCGGGCCCAAGTTTAGCCAATAACGCATGGCGCATCACATCAGAGGTCTCCCACAGAATTGCACCAAAACGGCGGGGATCCTTTAACCGCAGAATCATGTGGTTACTTAGAATCAGATCAACGTGATCGTGTTTTTGCGGTGGTGTGGAAGCAGGCAATAATCTTAGGCTGCCGGACATTCCGAGATGCAGGATCAGCGTCCCTCTTCCACAGTCGAATAAGAGGTATTTTCCCCGCCGCGTTACCGCGTGGATTTCAAGGCCGCAAAGCATGTGCCCCAGATCGTGCGGCACTGGCCAGCGCAAACTCGGGTTGCGTATCGTAGCGCCAACAAGGCGACATCCCTCAAGATGGGATACGATGCCACGACGGATAACCTCGACTTCAGGTAACTCAGGCAATCAGCATCCTCTGTAAAATTCGGGGTTCATCGTCTTCTCCGGCGCCACCAAATGATCGTGCCGCTCGTCAGAAAAACCAGCGGCAGAACGATGAGGAAACCGCCGGCAATTATGATCAGCATCGATTCATTTAAATTCAAAGTGCTGTCGAGTGTGGCTCGAGGTTGAATAGCGATAAGATCATCGTCGCTACTCAGCCAGTTAAAGAGATTAATGCCAAAATCCAGGTTGTTGCCATGGCCGAGGTAAGTGTTGGCGAGAAAATTTCCGGTGCCGATTACCGCAATGCGCTGCTCACGGTCTTGCAAGGTGCGGCTCAGGGCGGCAGCAATACTTACGGGACCGGATACATCGTACATTTTGTCGAAAGTGATTTGGGAATTCAGCTTGCCGGTTTCCACCCAGCCGCTTTGCGCCGCTTCCACCAGCGAAACGCTGTGCCATTCACTGTTTTCATTGACGGTTATCTGCCGGGCAAAAGGAAACATCGTAATATAGTCGAAATTGTGCGTGACTGGATGTTGTCCGTAAATCGCACCCAGCGCGAAGGTGATCGGCAACTTTAGCTGCTGAGCTTGAGGATCAACCACCACGCCGGCTGTGAGCGTCAACTCCAGTTTCTCGGCCAGCGGCTGTAGTCCATGCAAAGGTTCCTGATCTATTAGCCACAATAAATTGCCGCCACGTGCGACATACGCAAGCAGCTTATCTACTTCCCCGTCCGACAACCTTACTTGTGGCGAGGCAATAACGAGCATACTCGCATTAGTCGGCACATCGTGGTCAATAGACAGATTGAGCGTCTCGATCTTAAAACCCCTGGTCGTCAGTTGCTTGCCGAATTCTCCCATGTCATGACTGGCGATGCTGTCCAGTTTGCGCTCGCCGTGACCCGTGAGCGCCATCACCAACTTTTCGCTAGAACGCGCGAGCCGCATCAGCAGACTGCTGAGCGCTTGTTCGTTAAATGTGGTGAAATGCTCGCGCCTGTCTTTAAATGCTATTACCATCTCCCCGTTGACCTGGATTCCCGCATCCTGCGTGAGCTTTGGCTGCTCAGCGGGATCAATGAATGTGACGGTGAAATCGGGTTTGACACGCTGATAACGCGAGAGAAATTCACCAATAATTTTACGAATATCCCCCAGTTGCGCGTCTTGGGCCGTCGCGTAGACAGTAATGCTAACCGGGCTGTTCATTTTTTTCAGCAACTCCACGCTTGCCTGGCTTAAGCTGTGACGTCCGTTCTGGCTGACATCCCACTGGACACGAGTTTTCCATGCGAAGTAGCCTAGCAACGCCACGAACAATATCAGCAGGACGACAAACACGCCATTTTGCACACGCCAATGCATGCGCAGTTTACTATTAACGGTGATCATGGATACGCCTGCACAGTGTCAACCACGTAGCCGCTCTCCGTCCAAACGGCGAACAGACAGTACCAGGAAGACAATGACAAACAGTGAAAAGTAGGCGAGATCAAAAGTATCGATCATGCCGCGATTAAAATTGCCATAATGCTCGAGCAGAGAAAAGTTGCGTGTAATGCTTTCCTTTTCGTCCCCTGCGCCAATGTCTATTACCCACAATCCCAGCAGTGCGCCCAAAACCCCGGCCGCCGCAATTGCCGGATGAGCGCTGAGACAGGAAATATAAAGCCCGAGGGAGGCGAAACAAGCAGATATCAAAAAAAGGCCAGCGACATTACTCAGCAATAATCCGAAATCCAGCGTGCCACCCATTAGCAGAGAAATCGACATCACCACGACCAGCGCAATGACGGTCGAAAAGAAAATCATCAGGCCGAGAAATTTTCCCAATACGATATCGGTCATGGAAATGGGTGCGGAAATGAGAAAAGTCATGGTATGACTACGACGCTCCTCGGCGATGAGCCGTGCGGTTAAAAGAGGGGTAGCCATCAACAGCACTACCGCAGCCATGGCGAATACCGGTGCAATAATTGTCTCCGTCACTCCCGGCGGGTTGGAGATTGCCACCAGTTGTGGCTGGATTTGCAGAAAGGTATCGAGGTGCGCCAAAAAAATCCAGGTCAGTACTAATTGCATCAGCGCAAGTAATATCCAGGCCAGCGGCGAGCCAAACAAAATTTTTAATTCTTTCTGGGCAATGATGAAGATCACAGGGAAGTGGTGAAAATCATAGCGATGAAAAACTCCTTGAATTATCCGAGCTCATGGTGAATTGCATGAACACCTCCTCCAGGCTTGTTTCTTTCAGTTTTAGCCCGCTGACAGAACTGGTAAACACTGCGCGTCCCTCGTGTATGATCTGCACCCGGTCACAGATGCTTTCAACCTCCGGCAGGATATGAGTTGAGAGAATGACGCTGCGTTCCGAGCCAAGCTCACGGATGAGGGTGCGAATTTCGCGGATCTGGTTAGGATCGAGCCCCACCGTTGGTTCATCAAGGATGATGACATCGGGGTCATGAACGATGGCTTGGGCAATCCCGACACGTTGCTGATAGCCTTTCG
>JALYOY010000345.1 GCA_030856655.1 Pseudomonadota bacterium
ATCGCGGCGAATATGACCCCCGTCCCGCGGTGGACTATCTCCGGGAGCGCGGAGCAACCCTTGCACTGCCGGAGATAGTGAACAAACATGAGCCACTGCGCTTTCGCAAATGGTGGCAGGAAGCACCAATGAAAATCGGCGCTTATGACATCCCGATTCCCGATAATACCGCTCCGGTAACGGTGCGCGCGGTGATAACACCAATGATCGGCTTCGATCAGTTGGGCTTCCGGCTCGGATATGGCGGCGGTTTTTTTGATCGCACCCTGGTTGCAATCGACCCGCGCCCCCTGGTTATCGGTGTTGCGTTTGAAATTCTACGTCTGAATAGCGTCCACCCCCAGCCGCACGATATTCCAATGGATTTTATAGTAACGGAGGCCGGGATTTATCGCGTAACAGTAACCGGTTTGGAGTTGATTTCTACCGAGGAATGCGCGGTGAAGAATGCTTCGAAATAGGCACATTTCCGCCTTTGCAGAATCTGATACCGAGTTCGCTCTACGGAATTAAACCAAGCTAATTTTCTGCACCCCAACGCGGCATAAGAGCGTGAGCCACCCCAAGATGATCGAGTATACGCGCCACAACAAAGTCCACCACATCCTGTACATGCTTCGGATGGTGATAAAAGCCAGGGTTGGCAGGCAGGATCACGGCGCCACCGCGCGCAAGCTTTAGCATATTTTCGAGGTGAATTGCAGAAAATGGGGTTTCGCGTGGAACCAGAATGAGCTTCCGGTTTTCCTTCAGCATGACATCTGCCGCACGCTCTATCAGCTTCTGGCTGAGTCCCGCGGCGATGGCGGCGAGCGTTCCCATGGTGCAGGGACAAACCACCATCGCGTCCGCCGGGTTGGAACCTGACGCCACCGGCGCAAACCATTCTTCTCGTCCGAATACCCGTAATTGGCCTTCAGCGGCGTTAAAACGACAACTGAAAAATTCCTCCGCTTCCTTGGGCCGCGACGGCAGCACCAACTGCAATTCCTGGTGCGCAACAATCTGCGCCGCTTGCGAATACAGCAGATAAACGCGATTGCCCCCAGCCAGCAATGATTCCAGCAGACGCATGCCGTATGGCATTCCAGATGCGCCAGTCAAAGCAAGTGTAATGGTTTTTGGCGTATTCAGTTTTTGGTGTATTCATCTATTTAGACGGCTTGACCGCTTATTCTTAGTATAATCCCAATCCGCAATAGAAACGATAATTACGTTGGTTTCGCCTTCCATCGTCCTCGTGCCGGTAGTGGTTCTGTTTTTGCGGCGCTATTCTTCTTGTTTTCCCCATATGATTGGATAATCCCAGTTGGAGGGCTTTCGCCAAACCAGTTATCGAAATGAATGACTTCGCTATGAATTCCGTTCTATGAATCCAACTCCCTATGACGCACCAGAACCTGGGTTTTTCCAGTGAAATACCGTGCCAGCCGTTCCACGAAATACACTGAGCGATGACGGCCGCCGGTGCAACCGAGCGCCACAGTCAAATAATTGCGATTGTCGCGAATGAAGCACGGCAGCCAGTCATCCACAAATCCGCTGATGTCATCGAACATTCGATTAACATCGATGTTCGCGTCGAGATATTCGGTTACTAGGCTATCTTTTCCAGTGAGAGGCCGCAGATGCGCTTCATAATGCGGATTGGGAAGGCAGCGCACATCGAATACCATGTCGGAGTCCAACGGAATGCCGTGTTTGAAGGCAAAAGACTGAAACAGGAGCGTCAGGCGCGCAGGATTGAGACTGATGAAATCCCTGATCCATGCACGCAATGAACTGGCACTCAAATCGCTCGTGTCGATGCGGTTTGCAAGATCATGTATCTCACCCAGCATTTCACGCTCGGACTGTATGCATTCGGGCAAGGTCGAGCGATCGTCACTGAGTGGATGGCGACGGCGAGTCTCCGAAAAGCGCTTTACCAGCGCATCGGTTTTCGCTTCGAGGAACAGCAGGTGCACATCCATTTCCTGTCGCCTTAAATCAGCTAACTGCTGTGGCAACAGGTGCAAAGTTTCGCGGCTTCGCGCATCAATACTGACCGCCACGCGTTGATGTCCGGATTCTTTTAAATAAAGCGCAACTTCTCGCAAGAGGTTTGCGGGAAGGTTGTCCACGCAGTAATATCCGCTATCTTCCAGAACAGTGAGTGCGATACTCTTCCCCGAGCCGGCAAGACCGCTAATGACAATCACCTGCATTTCATTAAGACCGTACGCGTGAAGGCGCATTTGAAAGATGTCGATTCTCAACCCGGCGCGATTTACAGTTCATTCCCAACCTAACCTTTTTTCCCATTTTCCATCTCCTGCTGATGCCGCGTCAGGAACTCTTTAGCGCTGTCGATCCCGCGCAGTTGCAGGACACAGTTACGGACCGCAGCTTCCACCAGCACAGCCAGGTTGCGCCCAGCGGCAACCGGAATAATAACCTTTCGGATATTAACGTCCATAATGTTTTCGGTAACATCATTGATCGGCAGTCGTTCTAGGGAATTGAAGTCAGCGCTGCTCGGTTTTTGCAGATGCACAATGAGCTTCATGTTTTTTTTTCGTCGTACCGCGGTCTCTCCAAAAATGGTACGGATATTCAGCATCCCTAACCCACGCACCTCAAGAAAATCACGCAGCATTGGGGGACACCGCCCCTCCAGGGTTTCAGGCGCAATGCGATAAAGTTCCACTACATCATCCGCTACAAGCCCGTGGCCGCGGCTCACCAGTTCCAGCGCCAGTTCGCTTTTGCCCACACCGCTTTCACCGGTAATCATTACTCCCATTCCCAGCACGTCCAGCAGGACACCGTGCCGGCTACTCGAAGGAGCCAGGGCGCGCCCCAGATAGGGGCGCAATAGCCAGATTACCTCCAGGCTGGGATGCGGCGAACAGAATAGAGGAGTATGGGCGGAGTCTGCAAATGCCCTCATTGAAGCGGGCACGTCGGCGCCACCCGCTACAATAATGCACCATAGGCTGCTTTGCGCAAGCCGCTCCATATTCTGCCGCAGGGAAGCAGGGTCAAGCTGATTGAGATGATCAGCTTCGGGATCACTCAGTACTTGTATCCAGTTAGGATGGATGAAATTGAGATGGCCAATTATTCCCTGTGTCGACCGGGCAATGGCGTCATCGTCGAGCTGCCTGTCACCGCTATCTCTGCCCGCCTCCCAGGTCAGCCCCAGCTTTTGCTGCTTGTCTTCATACAACCGCGCGATTTTGATCCGGGACATTTGGCATCCAATTATAAATAAGTCGATGTATCTCCGCCTGATCCTTGCTGGTCAGCAGACCTTCACGAAAATTTTTATTACTGAACATTTGCGCCAGTTCGCTTAAAATTTGCAGATGCAGATCGGTTGCCGTCTCTGGCACCAGCAGGACGCATATCAGAGAGACTGGTATGTCATCCGGCGCATCAAAGGGGATCGGATTCTTCATGCGGATGAGCGCCGCAGCGGCCTCGCGCAGTCCTTTAATTCTGCCGTGAGGAATTGCCACGCCCTGCCCCAAACCGGTAGAGCCCAATTTTTCGCGGGTTAACAGGCTGTCAGACACCTCATTCGAAGCGATATGCAAACTATTTTCGAATAACTGGCCAATCTGTTCAAATACGGATTTCTTAGTACCAGCGTCCAATTCTGCAATCACATTCGATAGCGGCAGTAGTTGTGCAATAAGATTCATAAGGATGCATGGGTGCGCTTGATCTGCTATAGCTCGCTCAACTACTAGGTCATAGCG
>JALYOY010000346.1 GCA_030856655.1 Pseudomonadota bacterium
TTTCGCAAGCTGGACGTTGCTGACCGGCTCAAGCTGGCGTTAATCGTGAAAGGTTCCATGACCCCACGTGACTCGACAAGAATAGGGCACTAATCCGTCTTTCTCTTTTGGCTATTTCAAGTATTTAAGACTTTCATCTTCGCCGCAATTCGCCCTCACTTGCCTCAGTCTGCACAACAACGCGTCCTATCTTTGCCGTAACTGTGCCCATTTATTTACATTTTTTCGCAGTCCTACACGGGACTGGCAAATCCTGATTAGCTTCGTCACCCATTTCCTGGTTTTATAAACCAGCCTTTGGAATGAGAGCTTCAAAAAATCCTTTAATTTACCCCAACCTTGGATTTAGCGTACCAAAGTCCAATTGTTCTTGTCGGCAAAATTGATATGATGGCGAATATAATTATCGCAAAGATGCCTGTTTTGCCTGTTTTATTAAATAAGTCGGGTCATATATGTTTTATAAACGGCTTATCAAGAAGTCAAGTTACGCAACCCTGTAGCTAACGTAATTTGCCGCAACAGTTTAATCATGCGTTTGCATCAGCATATTCTTTGCCGCGATCAAATTCCCACGAAGGGCAAAAACGCTCAGCTTGTATAAAATAAATACTCTATATACAGCGTGCCATCAATTGTTCTTTTTTGAAAATTTATACATGCATCGTCACACTAACAAGTTGACTTAGATATCTGGATCGAGGATGTATACATTGTTAAGAAAGATCTTATGCATGTGCCGGTATTAGCGGGCCAAGCGTCTCATGCTCGATCTTGGAGCTCGGCAATAAGAAACCAGGATGTGGCAGCGGTGCCTTATCGCTGGCTGAGTACCATAGGGGGGCCAGAATTTGCTTCGTATTTCTAATCATTACATCTCAAGAACCAAGGTCTTGCTTATTGGCGCGGAAGTCTTTGTGTTGATGATCGTATTTTACCTCGGGGCAAGTCTACGTTTTTTTGGTCAAGTCGAATCACTTCCTTTCTCTCTTGCGTCTTTATTCCCCGAGGCCGGGACATTCACATTTGTCATGGTTCTGAGTATGGCGGCTATGGGAATGTATCAGCTGGATTCTCGGCCAAACATCAAGGACACCTTATACCGTCTCATGCCCTCAATGATGTTGGGGTTCGGAATTATGACCCTGATTTTTTATATGTTGCCCGACCTTTATTCTGGTCGGGGCATATTAGCGCTGGCAATGCTTCTCACCTTGTTAGGGATTCTCCTGACACGGGCAGCTTTCCTTAACTGGTCCAGCCTGGGAATTCTGGAGTCCCAGGCCATCGTGCTTGGAATAGGTGGCAGGGCAAAAGAGTTTATCGATCAGACTAAAGACGCTCCTCGCCACAGGGGGTTCAAGATCATCGGTTGTGTCCCATTGCCGGACGAGGACCTTCATGTGCCACCTTCGGCAGTCCTGCCGAAGGTAGAGTCTTTGATGTCGCTCGTTAATCAATACGGAGCGGGGGAAATCATCATTGCGATCCAAGAACGGCGAGGTGGATGTTTTCCTATTCAAGACCTGCTGGAATGCAAGCTCAATGGGATAAAAGTGACGGACTCAGCCGCTTTTTTTGAGCGTGAGCGGGGCCAGATCCGAGTGAATTCGCTCTACCCGAGCTGGCTGGTTTTTGGCGGTGGATTCGATCAAAGTCTTCTTAGATCGGGCATTAAAAGAATTTTCGATCTGGTTGCGAGTGGAGTTCTGCTGATTGTTACATTGCCTATCATGCTGATTACCGCGCTCTGCATTTTTTTTGAGGACGGCGCTCCTATTTTTTACCGGCAGGAAAGAGTCGGAAAAGGGGGCAGATCATTTTCCGTTTTAAAGTTTCGCAGCATGAGAAATGACGCCGAAATATGCGGAAAACCCCGGTGGGCGACGACGGATGATCCTCGGGCGACCCGGGTGGGCAGGATAATCCGGAAACTTAGAATTGATGAGCTTCCTCAAATACTGAATGTCCTAAGCGGTGAAATGAGCTTTGTCGGTCCCCGTCCGGAAAGGCCTTATTTTGTAAACCAGCTCTGCACGGAGGTTCCCTATTACAACGTGAGGCACAGCATTAAGCCAGGAATAACCGGATGGGCCCAAGTTCGCTACGGTTACGGCGCATCAACGGAAGACGCCATCGAAAAGCTTCAGTACGATCTGTACTACGTGAAAAACCACAGTTTGTTCCTTGATGTCATTATCCTGATCGATACTGTCCAAGTCGTTGTGCTAGGCAAGGGCGGCAGATGATTTCCGGGCCCAGCAACATCTCATGCTGACAAGCATAGCGGCAGCCAGCTACACAATGGCCGCCCTGGCCCATTTCTTTTTGGCGGTACTTTTGCTAACGAGCTGGCGGGGTCGCTTGCATGGCATAGTGCTGCCCGTTGCGTGCCTGTTTTCCGCACTTTGGGCAACAGCGCTTGCGTATCAGGCCACTCAGCCCCTACCCCTTTCGCTTCTTACGGATGTTCTGGAAATCCTCAGAAATGCAGGCTGGTCTGCTTTTCTGATAACGTTGCTGGGACCGTACCGGGAAATAGATTCGTCCTCGACACCAAAAGTCCGGCCGGCCGTGGTGGCTATTGTGGTGCTCTACATTGGATGCCTTAGCGTTGCCGTCTACTCGCATGGGAACTTCGGCTTTTTGTCCCATAAAACGATAGATTTTATTAATAACATTGTTGGAAGCTTGGCAATGGCGATCATTGGCATGATCCTGGTGGAGCAGCTTTACAGAAACACGCCGATCAAGCAGCGCTGGGGAATAAAATTCGCCTGCCTCGGCATAGGCGGGATTTTTGCTTACGATTTTTATTTATATAGTGACGCCCTTCTCCTCAGACATGTGAACCCCGAGATCTGGACGGCGCGCGGGATAGTTAACGCGCTGGTGGTTCCGCTTATTGCCGTGTCGGCTGCACGTAATCCTCAATGGTCGCTGGGAATCACAGTGTCGCGTCGTATCCTGTTTTATTCGGCAGCGTTGTTCGGTGCCGCCATGTATTTATTGACAATGGCTGCCGCTGGCTATTACCTCCGTTTTTTTGGAGGAAATTGGGGCACAGTCATGCAAGTGACTTTCCTATTCGGCGCTGTGGTCGTGTTATTAGCCATGATGTTCTCAGGTACTTTACGCTCGTGGCTCAGGGTCTTTATCAGCAAGCATTTTTTCAGCTACAACTACGATTATCGAGAAGAATGGCTACATTTTACGCGCACCCTTTCAGAAGGGGAGCACTGGCTGGGAGAACGTGTGATCCAGGCCTTGGCGCAACTGGTGGAGAGTCCCGGGGGCGGTCTCTGGATCAGCCGGGAATCCGGCAATTGCGAACCTGTAGCACATTGGAACATGCCTATGGCGGCTAGGCTTGAGGCCGCCAATAGTCCTTTTTGCAAGTTTTTGGAGCATAAGGAATGGGTAATAGAGTTGCAGGAATACGCGACGAATCCAGAAAAATACTCGGCAATCCCCCTGCCTCAATGGCTGCAAGCCATTCCCAAAGCTTGGCTAGTGGTACCGCTGATTCAGCATCGGAAGTTGTTTGGCTTTGCAGTGTTGGCACAGCCCAGAAGTAGAGTAAAGCTGAACTGGGAGGTAAGTGACCTGCTTAAAGTTGCCGGTAACCAGGCAGCAAGTTATCTGGCGCAACATGAAGCGGCCAATGCACTTCTGGTGGCACGTCAATTTGAATCATTTAATCGTATGTCAACCTTTGTCGTGCATGACTTGAAAAATCTGGTGTCCCAGTTGTCACTCTTGCTTTCCAATGCAGAAAAGCATAAAAACAATCCTGATTTTCAAAGGGATATGGTTGAAACGGTGTATCTCTCCGTTCAAAAAATGAAACGGCTTTTGGAGAAATTAAGCGGCATCGATTCGTCGGAGAAGCCGGCTCCCATTTATATAGCCCAGTTATTGCAGGAGGCGGTAAAGAGTAAATCCGTTGTCGAACCTAGGCCAATTCTTGAAATATCGGATTCCAACCTCGCGGTGTACGCCAATTCGGCGCGTCTGGAGCGTGTCATGGGTCATCTCATACAGAACGCAATAGAGGCTACTTCCCGGGACGGGCAGGTTCGGGTTCGACTGGAGGGAGAAAAAGGTTTCGCGATAGTTGAAATAAAGGACACGGGGCATGGTATGAGCGAAGAGTTTATCCGTGAAAGGCTCTTCAAACCTTTCGAAACGACCAAATCGGCGGGCATGGGTATTGGTGTGTTTGAAAGCAAGGAATATGTTTCTGAACTAGGCGGGGAATTGGAAGTTACCAGTAGCGAAGCGGACGGCACAGTTTTTCGTGTGATCTTGCCTCTTCATCGAAATGATCATGCTATTGAAGCCGTTACTTAAGCTGGAATTCGCTCAGGCTAAGTTAAGCCGGATTAATTCATATTAAAGTCTAAAAGTAAAGAAAAGGGAATGCAAGTGAGCCAAGATAAAAAAAATCTGCTGGTAATCGAAGATGATCCCGGATTGCAGAAGCAGTTGCGCTGGAGCTTTGATACCTATGAAGTGTTGGTGGCGGGGGACCGCGAGAGTGCGCTCACCCTGGTTCGACGGCATGAGCCAGCGGTTGTAACCATGGATCTGGGGTTGCCCCCCGATCCAGATGGCGCTTCAGAAGGGCTGGCCACCTTAGAACAGATACTTGAGCTTGCACCAGATACCAAACTGATAGTTCTTACGGGCAATCAGGATCATGGGAATGCGTTAAAGGCTATCGATATGGGAGCTTACGATTTTCATCAAAAACCTTTTGATCCGGAGATGCTGGGCTTGGTGGTAGAAAGAGCCTTTTACCTGCATGCATTGCAGCAGGAGA
>JALYOY010000006.1 GCA_030856655.1 Pseudomonadota bacterium
CGATTGCACCGATCAAAAGACCGCCGGCATTAAGTCCCAGACGCTTGATGTCAAAATCCAGTTGTTTTGGGTAATCCGTGCGCAACATTCGCGTTACGATGTCGTCATCCAGCCGCACGAGGGTAGAAAGGGTTATTTCTTCCGCTTTTACCTGCAGCGTCCGGCGGGCAATAAGTTCAACAATAAACATACCAAGTTTTTTGGAAGTCTCATCATGGCGATCAATGATGTATTGGGATTTCTCCGGCGGCAACAGATCGAAAGGCTGATTGTGAAAAGTATCCCATTGATTCCAGTAAGACCATTCGATCAAATCACGCCGTTTCGCTCCGGTTAGCCCAAAATATTCCCGCACCAGCGTGGCCGGTACCATGCGGCAATAATTGTTGACCAATTCAATATTGCCATTGGCGGTGTCGAGTATTTCTCTGGAGACATTCGCTACCATGGTGCGCACAGCGGGTAGATCGTCGCGATTCAACATGCATTGCATCAGGGATTTTTCGCGCGTATGCAAGGCATCATCGTCATGCATCATCAGGTAATCTGCCATTTTCGGAACGTAAGGCTTAACCGTAAATACTTTAGGCATGCTCAGCACTTCCCTGACATCGTCGAAACGGGTGACCAAGGTGAATTTGGGAGTTACCAGAATGGGACGCTTTTCACGCAATTCCTTAAAAAACGGCAACGGTTCTGTATCGATCCAGCGGCGTGCCAATGGAGATTTATCTTCATCGGCGGCGGCATCGTATTGCTCCAGGTAACGACTTACACTCATCGGTGGCTCCTTTTTAATCCGTATACAAATCTCGAAAATCAAGAAGACTAGATGGATAGTGATAGGAAAGGGATAGAGGAATTACTGAATCATAGAGTCTTCAAGTATTCGAGCAGATCCCACCTGTCTTTTTCACTCATAGGTAACAGGCATTTGTCTGTTTTCTCATTCACATGCTCATCTTTGACCGCCATGTCCAGACACTTGTCTTTAAGCGTCTGGTCCACGGTTCCGTCGGACTCGTCTATAGTGCGTCTAGCCCCATATTCGTGCCCGGCATTGCTATTTCCACTAATGTAATTGCCGGCATCATTCTTGATGTCCTCAGTCCTGAAAATGAAGCCTTCATATCCACTGCTTTTCAAGCCTACTTTGACGGGGTCGAATTCTCGCGATCCAACTACAAACTCATCAGGGCGATATTCGCCACCTTCCGTATCTCCTTGACGTTTTTTGGGCAATAATAAATCATAGAGCGTTGGCACGGAGCCATTATGCAGATAAGGCGCGGTTGCCCAGATGCCATTCAGCGGCCGTGCCTTATAAGCTTTTAACGAAGCAACCGGATTAGCCGTGGTATCGGGGTCGTAGTCGCCGTGCTTGATCGACGGTTTGATCTGATTATCGCGAAACCCTGTTGCCAAGTTATAGGCCCATTCACCCCAACGACGTAGAAACCACTTGTCCGGTTCGGGAGTGGCGACTACTCCTATAGTAGCCTTGGTGAGCAAGGCCGAAACCGGCGCACGCTCATCAAGCAAGATATCGCCCACACCAGCAATGGAAACGTACTGATTGCGTTGAATACCTGAAAAACCCTGGTAATTCAAGGCATTATCAGCCATCTGGGGATCTGTACCGACATCGCTAGCTCGTGACATATGCGCTACAACGCGGCGATCAGGATCGGCGCGCTTGATTCCCACATGACAGGCGGCACAGTATTTATTATACACAGACCTCCCATTCACAAGCCGAGCTTCCTCAAAAGGTGGAAGGATTTCCGTTGGCCATACTGGAGATTGTAGGTTCCATAATCGGGATTCGATACGGCGCAAATTAAGGACGTTGACGGAAGATTCGTAGCTGATGTGCTTCCCAAATAAACTCTGCCCGGTGATGAATGCGGGCAATGAAAATCCATCTTTTTCTATCCAATCAAGAGTACCGAATACGCCAATCGCTTCGCCCGCGTTGCGTGCGATAGCCTTCAATCCTGCATTCTCAGTTAGGCCGTTCCATTGAACATAATCATGCTGAGGAGTATCCCATAAGAACGGGTAGCTAACTGGAGCGTTGGGCATGTTGAATAGCTTTTTCCTCAATCGCCACAGCGATTCAACCGATTTCCAATCTCTGTCCTTGGTCAAAACGGTCAGGAGATTTTCCATTACTTGGTCACGCTGCTCGCCACTAAGAACATTATCCATGTTACTTGTTATCGACTTCAGCTCTTCTTCGGTTATCACGCCTTTGCTTATTATTCGTGGATCGCGCAACAATTCCTTGAGTTCTTTAACATTTATGGTGTGTTCCAGGACCCGATTATAAATGCGCCCGAACGCATCAAGACGCGCGAACCCATAATGCCTCTCGCTTTTGTTGATCGTAATGTAACTGGCAAGTCGGCTGTAATGTTTTGCAAGATCAGCGCGTACATCGGCTTCCGCTCTGTAGTTACCGCGTGCCAATACATTCTGAACAAATCGCTGCTGGAGCTCACTCGGTTTCTGAATGGCCCACAGTGCGTTAACGACATCTATCATAAAGGTTTCCATATCGGCACTTGCTGGGCCGCCATCAATGCGTATTGCTCTGCCTTTATAGTTTAGCTGTCCGGTGTGGCAGGCGGCGCAGGTTAGACCGATATACTCTTTATCCTTATAAACATCTTTGACGAATCCGACCGGCAGCCCATCCGGGTTGCTGGAGGTTGCCTTCTGCGGAAGATAGCGGTAGCGATTGTTCATATTCTCATTACCACGAATCAACTCGGATGTACCTTCCCGCTCAAGTGCCATGAAAAAATCGTAGGGCATCATGTTAGACCCCTGCGTGATGGTGTAAAACCATAGACTGTCGGCAGGCGTCCACCCTTGATCAAGGTATTTTATGGCCGTGAAGTTGTCGCCAAACACATCCTGCTTGACCGTTGTTGCACCTCGATCCGGATCGGCGTCCCCGAGTACCGCACAGGCGGGCAAAAACGCCATCACAAAAAATAACACGGGAATAGAAAATTTGCGTTGCATCTCTAATGCAATGGAAAATTGGTTCACCAGGGGCCCCTTTGTGGCGAAAAATGCAATTCTTAAATTATTATAGTTGATAACTACCAAATATCTTATCAGGCAACGAGCCGGTATATAAGGAACCTCTGAACAAGTCCTTCGTGGAGTGCGTTGTTAGGTAAAAAACGGGATGATCACAAGGCGTGCTCCGAAGGTAGTAGAAAAACATTATGAAGCCCTATTTTCCAGAAGCCTGATCAACAGAAGCGGTAAAACCAAGAGCGCTACGGCCCCACATCTCGCTGCGGTCGGTTCCGAAGGACGAGCTAGGCCTGATCTCGTCGGGGTACGTTTCAGGCTATAATCTTACATTCGATAGCTGCTTCATTAAGAACGCTCTGAATAAGTTCCATGACCCGAGGGGTTATTCAGAGCGGCCCTCCAATAAAACTCGATGTTCAAGAGTTCAAACTGGCCTTGCCGGCTGTGCCTGAAAACCATTTCATGAATGTTTTCTATGAAGAAGAGGGTACTTTTAAAGTAGGCGCCATCCTTGCTGATAATACGACCTCGCTGCAAGTGGAAGCACCCCACGGCAAGCGCGCCAAAATAAAAGCGGCTTCGGTGCTGCTTCGGTTTGAGACACCATCGCTGCCCGAATTTATGGAGCTCGCGCAAAAAACGGCGGATGAACTGGACCCGAATTTTCTTTGGGAATGTTGCGAGAGCGAGGCCGAGTTCGCCAGCGATACCCTCGCCGCGGATTATTTCGGTCACGCAGCCACTCCGCAGGAAGCGGCGGCGGTTTTAATCCGGTTGCATAATGCGCCGATGTACTTTTATAAAAAAGGCCGGGGACGCTACAAGGCTGCGCCATCGAAAGCGCTTGAGGCGGCGCTTGCCAGCCAGGAAAAAAAGCGCCGCCAGGCGGAACAGCAAACTCGCTATGCACGGCTACTGGACGCATTCATTCTGCCGGAAGAATTCGGGCCGTCGCTATCCAATCTCCTCTACCGGCCGGACAAAAATACGGTCGAATGGAAAGCGCTGGATGCCGTCTGCACGGCAAACAAACTGAGCGTTTCCCAACTGCTGGAAAAATGTGGTGCGATACCGTCCACCCATGACTACCATGTCAACCAGTTTTTGCTGGAGCATTTTCCCGAAGGCGCAGGTTTCGGTGCGTTTGACGCAGCCAGCGAATTGAACGACCCGGTAGATTTGCCCATCGCGGATGTGGCCGCCTTCAGCATAGATGATGCCGCCACTACCGAAATTGATGACGCTTTTTCGGTCACCCCACTGACTCTAGGCAGCTTCCGCATTGGTATCCACATTGCCGTTCCTACCTTGGGAATTTCACCCGGTTCCTTGCTGGATACTGTGGCGGCACGGCGGCTTTCCACCGTGTACCTTCCGGGCAACAAGGTTACCATGTTGCCAGAGGCTGTCATAAAGCACTATACATTGGGCGAAGAACGGTTGTGTCCGGCGCTTTCGATGTATCTCGACGTGGCAGACGATTTCACCATTATCGGTACTAACAGTCGTATCGAACGAGTGAAGATTGCCGCTAACCTCAGGCACGACACGCTGGAACGGTACTTTAATGAATCCACTGTAGTGGGAGGAAACCTTGAGCATCCATTTGGCACAGAGTTACTAGCGCTATGGAAATTTGCCTGCAAGAGGGAAGCGTTTCGTGGTAAGGCCAACGACAGCAATAACGAGAAAATCGATTACGGTTTTAACATTGAGAATGATCGCATTACCATAAGCGAGCGCCGGCGGGGTTCACCGATAGACAAAGTGGTGTCGGAGCTGATGATTTACGTCAATACTGAATGGGGCAAGCAACTGGCCGATAGCGGTGTTGCCGGCATCTATCGCAGCCAGGGTGGCGGCAAGGTTAGAATAAGCACGTCTCCCGCGCCGCATCAGGGATTGGGCGTTTTACAGTATGCCTGGATCAGTTCGCCTATGCGCCGCTATGTGGATTTTATTAATCAGAGGCAACTGGTCGCGCTGCTTCGCAGAGAAACGCCGCCTTACGTCAGGGAAAGCGAAAGCCTGAGGACGTCGATGCGCGATTTCGAGGCGGCCTATGAGATTTATGGAGAATTTCAGCGCCGCATGGAGCGCTACTGGTGCCTACGCTGGCTGTTGCAGGAAAATATCAATACAATTGGCGCGCAAGTAATCAAGGAGAACCTGGTGAAACTGAACCATCTCTCATTGGTGGCACGAGTGTCCTCACTGCCGGATGTGCCATCAGAAACGAATATTGAAGTGGAGATTTCCCAGATTGACCTGCTGGAGCTCACTTTCAACGTAAAATTCCTGCGTAAATTAGAAACATAATTTGACTGTTATCCATGTGAGGAGTACATCGTTGTTGTTTTACGATGAATATGATTCAAACCTCAGTCCGGCATTTGGCCAAAGCGGAGTGCGAATTTTCCCTGTAGCGGGCTCAAGGTGAAGATCAAATGGCTAAAAAAGTTCTTTCGGATTATCGTGCTCAGCTGAAAAATGAGCTGAAAAATGCGCGATCACCCACCGGATTCTGGTTTAAACGTTCTACAATTTAATTTTCGCAGTCTTCGGCACATTGAGCGCCATCTCAAATATATCGGATTTTAATTCAGCCACATCCCACGGCAGGCTGTTAAATTCATCGTCACGCCTGAATGTGGCAATATTGATATCGGTGATTTTTCACGCGATGGTGTTATTCGGTATTGCCTTCAAACTTCCACTTCCAAAAATCGACAGTATCGCCCCGCCGTTGGAAGTGGTGCTGGTAAACAGTAAATCCACCTCGAAACCCCGTAACGCGGACGCGCTGGCTCAGGGTAACCTGGACGGGGGAGGAAACACTGACCGCGACCGCCGGGCCAAGGCACCGTTGCTCGCGTCGACGGCGGTTAAGGATCCTGTCGATGCAGACGCTGCAACGCAAAAAACGGAACAACTTGAACAGGAGGTGGAAAGGCTGATGACTGCGGTCAATAGCGATCAAAACACACATCAAGCCGAGGCGCATTCGGAGCAGTTCGAGCAAAATCAGAATCAGAATATTGGTGATGTCACCGACCTGGTTCAGCGTAGTCTTGAAATCGCTCGGCTGGAAGCGCAGACCGCCCGGGATTACGAGGCTTATCAGAAACGTCCAAAACGAAGATTTATCGGTGCCCGCACACAGGAATATCGCTTTGCTCGCTACGTCGAAGATTGGCGTATCAAGGTGGAGCGGATCGGCAACCTTAATTATCCTGAAGCAGCGAGGCGGGAAAAACTCTATGGTGACTTGCAACTCACCGTTGGCATCAGGTCTGACGGCAGTCTGGAATCGCTTGAAATAAACCGCTCTTCAGGGAAAACAATTCTGGATGAAGCGGCGATACGCATCGTTAAATTGGCGGGGCAAAATGGGTTCTCTCCCTTCCCCCCTGACATCAGTCGAGATACTGATGTCCTGCACATTACCCGTACCTGGGCATTTACCAGATCTGACGAGATCACAAGTCAATAATCTTGATTCTGCAACTCACCGCTTATTTTTCAGCTTGGCGCCGTTTTGCGTGGTTGTCTCTAGACTTGAATTCCAAAATCCCACGTCCTATCCGTCCAGTTCACAGATTTAGAGTAATTAGTGCAGATCCAGGTTATGCTGTTGCTCGATATCGCTGTATCGACCGACCTATTACCGCACCATGCCTGATTTATATGCCGTTATCGGCAACCCTATCGCTCATAGCAAATCGCCCCTGATTCATGCCGAGTTTTCTCGGCAGACCGGTCAGGATATGTGTTACGAAGCCATACTTGTTGCGGCGAATGCTTTCGCAGCAACGGTGTCGATTTTTCGGCGGCGCGGCGGCAAAGGAATGAATGTAACTGTTCCATTCAAGCTCGAAGCCTGTAAGATCTCGAGCCATCTTACAAAGCGCGCCCATGCCGCCCAAGCAGTTAATACATTAGCATTCGATGCCAATGGGATACTCGGCGACAACACTGATGGGGCTGGATTGATGCGCGACATCGTAGTCAATCTGGAGTTTCCGCTTATAGCAAAGCGGGTATTGCTAATGGGTGCGGGCGGAGCAGCGCGCGGCGCAATACTGCCGCTACTGGAACACAACCCGTCCGTGTTGACCATCGCCAATCGCACCAAACAAAAAGCACACGAATTGCAGCAGCAGTTTTCGCGCTATGGAAACGTCGTATCCGGCGATTACGCTGATGTTCTAGGGGAAAAATTCGATCTCGTTATTAACGCTACCTCCGCCAGCCTGAATGGCAAATTGCCGGCATTGCCGCACGGTATTTTCGCGGGAGAATCCTTGGCCTATGACATGATGTATAGCAGTGGGTACACCCCTTTTTTGCAATTCGCGAAGCAACAGGGGGCGAAGCGTTTGGCCGACGGCATCGGCATGCTGGTGGAACAGGCGGCGGAATCATTTTTTTTATGGCGCGGCATAAGGCCGCAAACAGCACCGGTAATCGAAATGCTTAGAAAATTCCAGGCGTGATAGTGCGATAAACATATGGGAGGATTTTCAACCTAAATCCGGCAGTTGGATAGGGGGAGTATGCGGTTTTTTTTGGGGTACAGGGCAAGGTGCGACGACGTGGAATGTGCCCGCGCAGGGCAGAGCAGTGCCTTCCGAAGGAAGGTGCGACCCCATAGCGGGATGCGAATGCCCCCATATGAGGCTGGCGCGGTCGCGGCATTTCCTACACTGCCTGATCCCCGCTTCCCGGGGCCGCAGGACGACGCTCGGGGCGCCGCCGTTCCATTCCACGAAGTTGCAACGCAGCCATGGGTTGCAAAAACCGTGCAATCCGTCCTGTAGCGAACTCACCAAAGAGGTGAAGTTCAATTGGTGCAAAAAGTCATTACGGGTCATGGTGCTAAACTGAAGAATAAGCGGTCAACTGCCGGATTCAGGTTTAAGCGCTGGTCCTGCCGCGCTCTTTTGCTTCTCATCGGCATGGTGTTTATCTATCAGTTATGGATTTTTGGCCATGTTGTCTATTGGAACTTTTACAATCCTTCTACCAGCGCGTTCATGCAGGATCAATTGGATGTGTTACGGAAAAAAAATTCTCCGACAGTGCTGCGTACGCAATGGACGCCGCTACGAGCGGATTTCTCCTCATCTCAAGCGTGCGATCATTGCTGCCGAGGACAGTAAATTCCTGGAACATGAGGGCTTTGATTTCGAGGCTATGCAGAAGGCCTATGAAAAAAACCTGAAAAAGGGCAGGCTGGTTGCGGGAGGCTCTACCATCAGCCAGCAGCTTGCGAAGAATTTATTTCTCTCAAGCAAAAAAACGCCATTACGCAAAATCGAAGAGGCTATCGTTACGCTAATGCTGGAAAAGGTGATGTCCAAGCGCCGTATCCTGGAGATCTATCTGAATGTAATTGAATGGGGAAACGGAGTATACGGTGCGGAGGCTGCCATTCGTTATTACTATGGCGTTTCCGCCTCCTCTGTTACGTCGGGACAAGCTGCTCGCCTCGCCGCCATGGTTCCCAATCCACGCTTCTATGACCGCCATCGCAATACGCCGTGGCTCTTAAAGAAAACTGATATCATCCTCAGTCGGATGGCGTCGACGCAAATTCCCTGACAATTCCTCGTCTGCTCACCCGGCAACATGATGCATGCTCCACTCATCATTTTTGTCATAATATTCGCCCCGCCTGCTGATTTTCCCTACAATCTCGCAATTCCGTCGCGCTACCAGGGCGATCAGCCATGACTAAAGCAAACAACCTAAGGGAAACCGAAAGCCTGCAAGAGAACTTGCAGCGGCTGATCCATTTATTGCACAAGCACAAGCTGGTGGAAGGCCTGGTGCATACACAGCATATGCCGCGGCAAGAGCTGGTCGAAGCTTTGGTGCATAAACAGAACCTGGCGGAACTGCAAAACCTTCTCGACAAGCTTCATCCCGCCGATGTTGCGCATATTCTGGAGGCCATGCCGCTGGAAGACCGCCTTATGATCTGGGAGCTGGTCAAGGCAGAGC